>NZ_JBGCCT010000030.1 GCF_041260665.1 Catenulispora sp. GP43
GCTGGTCGGTGTGTTTCTGGTGCTGGTCCCTGTTCCCCCGGCCGCCCGGGGGGGGGGGGGGGCGCCGGGGGGCGGCGCGGCGGCCGCCCCCCCCCCCCCCCCCCGCCACTCACGCCCCGCGCAGGCGCCCGCCACTACTCGGTGCCGTGCGCCTGCCCGTCGCCGTCGCCGTGGTCGCCGCCGTGGTCGTGGTCGCCGCCGTAGTCGTGGTCACGGTCATGGTCATGCCCGTGATCCGCGGCGCCGGCCAGCGCCATCCGCTCCCGCCGCTTCATCAGCACCCACCACAGCACCAGCGCCAGGCACACCGCGAGCAGCCCGACCGCGACCAGGATCGTCGGGTTGCTGCTCGACGACGCGGCGTCGGGCGTGCTCGCCGCCTCGGTCGTCGAAGCCGGGTCCGGGGTCGGGGAGGCGGTCGGCGCCGCGGTGGAGGAGTCGGTCGTGGTCTCCGTCGCGGTGGGGGCCGGCGCGGTCGGCGTCGCCGAGCTGCTCGGCGTGCTCGACGGTGTCGAGGGCGCCGGAGGCGGCGGCTGCACCGTGAGCGTGCCGGACACGGTCGGCTGCGCGGCGAACGACAGCCCGACCGGGCTGAGCGCCACCGCCACCGCCACCGGCTGTGCCGGCGCCGACGAGGACGAGGACGAGGACGAGGTGGCCGACGAGCCCGGCTGGCCCGGGGCCTGCCCGGGCGCCGCGAAGGCACCGGCGCCGACCGTCACCCGCACCAGGAACTGCGCCGAACCGCCGGCCGGCACCGTCAGCTGCGGGACCACCGTGGCCGACATGGGGCTGGTGGCCGTGGCGTCGGAGACCGGCACCGTGTGCCAGGTCCCGCCGCCGGTCTGCTCCTCCACCTTCACGTCCGAGGCATGCGCGATGCAGCCCGCGGACCCCGCCGAGCACAGCAGCAGCTTCACCGGGACGTCCTGCAGGCTCAGGTCCGTCGGGTTGTCCAGGGTGCCGGTCAGCACCATCGGCGCCCCGGCGCGCCCCGAGCCCGTGAGCCCGGAGACCTGGAAGGTGGGCCCGGTCACCGGCATCGACGCGACCGCCGTCGCGCCGTTGGCCGACGCGCTCACCCGCACGTCGTCGACCGCCGTCGTCCCGGGCGACATCCGCAGCTTGAGCACCTGCGTCCCGCTCGCCGGGACGGTCACGTCGTCGGTGACGGTGACCGACGCCTGGCCGGCCGGCACCGGCACCGTCTGCCAGGAGCCGCTCGCCTGGTCGTAGTGGTCCAGCCGCAGCGCGGTGGCCGAGACCCCGGAGCCCTCCGAGGTCAGCGTCATCGTCACGGCGCCGGTGTAGCCCTGGCCCCCGGCGTCCTTGACCGTGACGTCGACCTCCCGCTCGGGCAGCTGCTGGCCCGGCAGGTCCAGCGGCAGCTGCGCCGGCGCCGTCATCGACAGCTGCACGCCGTTGGCCGCGACGCCCGACACCGTCTGCGTCTTCGGCGCCGACGGCGGCGTGGCCACCGGCCCCGCCCCGTCCGCGGCCGCCGTCCCTGCGACCGCGCCCGCACCGACCACCATCAGGCCCGCCATGACAGCGCGAAGCCTTCGCCTCATATCCGACCCCTGACCGCCCCGCGGCCCGTCCGCACGGGCCTCCCATCACATAGACGCAACGGGGCACGGCGCGTTGCCTGTCCTCCCCCGGTCGTCACCGAACCGTGATCGACGCCCGCCGCATGCCCACGCCCCCGGTCACCGCCCGGCCGGCGGTCCGGGCGCCTGGCACAATGACCGGCATGACCTCCCAGCAGCTGACCGAGCGCATCGCGGGCACCGGAACGGGCCTGGAGACCACCGACATGGTGCTCAACATCGGCCCGCAGCACCCGGCCACCCACGGCGTGCTGCGGCTGCGGCTGGTCCTGGACGGCGAGCGCATCGTCTCGGCCGACCCGATCATCGGCTACATGCACCGCGGCGCCGAGAAGCTCTTCGAGGTCCGCGACTACCGGCAGATCATCGTGCTGGCCAACCGCCACGACTGGCTGTCGGCCTTCTCCAGCGAGCTCGGCGTGGTGCTGGCCGTGGAGCGGATGCTCGGGATGGAGGTCCCCGAGCGCGCCACCTGGGCCCGCACCCTGCTGGCCGAGCTGAACCGGATCCTCAACCACCTGATGTTCCTGGGCTCCTATCCGCTGGAGCTGGGCGCGATCACGCCGATCTTCTACGCGTTCCGGGAGCGCGAGGAGATCCAGGCGGTGATGGAGGAGATCTCCGGCGGCCGCATGCACTTCATGTTCAACCGGGTCGGCGGCCTGAAGGAGGAACTGCCGCTGGGCTGGACCGACCGGGTCCGGGCCGCGATCGCCCTGGTGCGCTCCCGGATGTCCGACATCGACCGGCTGATCACCGGCAACGAGATCTTCCGGGCCCGCACCCGGGGCGTGGGGGTCCTGACCCCCGAGCAGATCGCCGCCTACGGGGTGTCCGGCCCGATCGCCCGCGCCTCCGGCGTCGACTTCGACCTGCGCCGCGACGACCCGTACCTGGCCTACGGCGAGCCGGAGGTGCGCGAGACGCTGAAGGTGGTCACCGGCCGGGGCGGCGACTGCCTGTCCCGCTTCGAGGTGCTGCTGGAGCAGGCGTACAACTCCCTGGACATCGCGAAGGCCTGCGCCGACAAGCTGGACACCCTGGACACCGGGCCGATCAACCAGCGGCTGCCCAAGATCCTGAAGGTGCCGGAGGGGCACACCTACGCCTGGACCGAGAACCCGCTGGGCATCAACGGGTACTTCCTGGTCTCGCACGGCGACAAGACGCCGTGGCGGCTCAAGCTGCGCTCGGCGTCGTTCAACAACATCCAGGTGCTCTCCGAGGCGCTGCCCGGACATCTGGTGGCGGACATGGTCGCGATCCTGGGGTCGATGTTCTTCGTGGTCGGGGACATCGACAAGTGATCGGGTAGCCGGACACCGAGCACCGAGCACCGGACACCGAGCACCGAGCACCACCGGACACCGGACACGCGAAAGGGCCCCGCCGAGATCGGCTGGGCCCTTTCGCGCGAAGCTCAGTGGGGTTGAGGAACCTCAGGCGGTCCCGGTCTCCCGGTGCTCGATCTTGGCCATCTGCTGCGTCTCGTCGTACATCGTCAGGTCCACCGGGGCCGCGTTCGAGGTCGTGCCCTGATCCGCGGCGAGGTAGGGGCGGTAGAGCCGCTCCGGGGGCACCGGGCGGGCCGACGGCAGCGCCGTGGGCCGGCCGTCCTGGCGCTGGCGGGGCATGACCACGCCGGGCACCGTGTACGGGTCGTGGCCGGGGCCGGAGACCTCGCCGGCGACGTCGAAGCCGACCTCGTCGCGCACCGCCAGGACCGCCGAGCGCAGCGGCCGCGGCTCGGCGGCGGGCAGCTCGGGCTGCGGCTGCGGCTGCGGCTGCGGTTCCAGCGCCCGGACCGGGACCGCGGCGGCCGGCCGCAGGTCGATCTCGGTGCCGGCGGCGGTCGTGCCGTAGTCGTACTCGGTGTATTCCGCGTACTCGGCGGTGTTCGCGTAGGCCGCGTATCCGGCCTGGTAGGCCGCGTCGTATTCGAGCTCGTAGACGCCCGAGCGCGCCGCCTGGTAGCCGGCGAACGCGTGGTCGTGCACCGACACCGGCTCGAACTGGTGCGCCGGCTCGAAGGGCTGGACCTGGGCGAAGGACTGCACCGCCGACCGGGTCAGCTCGGCCGCGGCCGTGGTCTGCTGCACCCACGCCGAGAGCACCGCGAGGTCGTGCTCGGCACGCACCCGCGCGGCCTCGGAGGCGTCGGCGCGCAGCTGCTCCTCCTTGGCCCGCTCCTCGAACAGGACGACGGTCTCCTCGGCGGCCAGCGCGTCCGTCTTGAGGTCGGCGATCTGCTTGTCGCGGCGCGAGGTCTCGTACTTCAGCTCCGCGGCGAGGTCCTCGCGCATCGCGGCGACCAGCTCCCGGCGGGTCGACCGGTCCCGGCGCGCGGCGACCATGGCGACGGAGGAGAAGACCGCGCCGGCGGCGGCCATGCCGACGCCGAGCCGGAGATGGAACGGATCGCTCCAGGCGAGCGTGGTCGCGATGCCCGCGGCCGCGCCCGTCAAGGACGTGGTGGTGGCGACGATCGAGGGCCATGCCGGGCCGGCTATGTCGCCCCCGCGTCGCTGGGCCTGTAGCTGCCGAGCGTGACGCATGGCCGAACATTACTGGCTGCGGCCTCGCACGGACAAGCGAAACGTACGAGCGATACCGGGCACGCGGATATCAAGATCTTGCAAATGGTCAGGCTTCGGACATACCCGGCGAATCAAGAGCCTGAATGGTTGGACTCCCGGCGGACCGGAAAGGTCCCGTCCGGCCGGTTGCGCACCGGACGCGTGGGGGCGGCCGACTTCGTCTTGGTCCCGTCCTTCGGCAGCCCGTCCTCCGGGCCGCTGGGCGGTACCCGCAGCACGTACTCCAGGAACAGCGCCGCGGCGACGAGGGCCAGACCGCACAGGACGGTGATACCGCAGACGATCGCGCGGGTCCGGTAGACGTCGATGCCGAGCTTGCTGAGCAGGAACACCCCGTAGCCGGCGTACACGCCGGAGACGATCGCCCCGACCATCGAGGAGGCCTTCGCGAACATCACCGCGCGCGCCGCCTGTAGCGGGTCCAGCGGCTTGGCGGCGCGCTGCCCGGGCAGCAGCGGCGGGGTCGGCTCGCCGTCGGCGATGCGCTGGACCGCCTCGCGCTGCGTCTTCAGCCGCGAGCGGAAGCCCAGCGCGGTGGCCAGGATGATGACGGCCAGGATCGCCGGGGTCAGCGGGGCGGAAGCCGGGACGCCGGGCGGGGTGCCGTAGTGCGACCAGAGCTGGACGCCGCCATAGGACAAGGCGCCGACCACGAGGAACGCGGTCACGAGTGCCAGGGGACGGGTGGGCTTCACAGGGTCCACGGTACGCGGGTGGTGGCGGGGGAGGCGAGCCGCTGGGCCCGGGGCGTCCGGCGGCGGCGCCGCGCGCCGTCGCGGCCGCTGCCCAGAGCCTCGGCCGAGGCGCTGACCAGCGGCGGGACCCGGACCTGCGGGCCGGGCGCGCCGACGGCCGGCCGATGGCGGAAAACCGCGATTCGGGCCGGGGCGGCCGGCGGACCACCCCGGCGTGAATCGGCGGTTACGGCAGCAGCAACTCCAGGTCGTCCCGGCGCGCCGCGCCCTGCGCCGCGGCCCCGCCGAGCGCGGCCAGCAGCTCGGCCACCGGCCCCACGCCGGTCAGCACGTCCTCGGGCCGCACGTCGTGCCACGGCGCCAGCACGAACGCGCGCTGCGCGGCCCGCGGGTGCGGCAGCGTCAGCTCGGCCTCGTCCGAGACCAGCTCGTCGACCTGGACGATGTCGATGTCGATGGTGCGCGCGCCCCAGTGCACCTCGCGGGTGCGGCCCAGGGCCTCCTCGATGGCCTGCGTCCGCATCAGGAGCATGTCCGGCGGCAGCGCCGAGGTCACGCCGAGCACAGCGTTCAGGTAGTCGTCCTGCGGCTCGGCGCCCTCCTCCAGCATCGGAGCGGTCTCGTAGACCGGGGACAGCCAGGTGACGGTCAGCGTCGGGGTGTCGGCCAGGGAATCCACCGCGGATTGCAGGTTGGCCAGGCGGTCCCCGAGGTTGCCGCCTATCGCCAGGACCGCGGTGTGGGTGCGAAGACCCTCGCCCCCGGCCGTCCCGCCCATGTCGCCGACCGTCTGGCTCATATCGCCGACCCGCCGTTCTCCGGCTGCCGCACGGCGGCGGCCGCCAGGTCCTCCCGTGTCCGTACCACGGTCACGGTGACGTCCTCGAACGGCACCGTGATCGGCGCGTCCGGCTTGTGGAGCGTGATCTCGACCTCTTCGACGAGCGGGTACTCCAGGCACGCCGCGGCCATCCGGGCCGCCAGGGTCTCGATCAGGTTGACCGGGTCGCCCTCGATCAGCGCCACGATGCGCTCGGAGACCTCGCCGTAGTTGACCGTGTCCTCCAGGGCGTCGCTGACGGCGGCACGGCTGGTGTCCAGGCCCAGCGTGACGTCGACCATGAACGTCTGGCCCTTCTCCCGCTCGCGCTCGAAGACCCCGTGGTGGCCGCGCCCGCGCAGCCCGTGGACGGTCACCCGGTCGAGCCGCTTGTTGTGAGTAGACATCATGACGAACATACCGGGGCCGGTTCCGGCATGCCGTTCCGGGATCGCCCGAATACCGCCACCGGGTCCGGACCACGCGTGATGCCCGGCCCCGGCCCGCGCCGCCTACTCCTCGACGCTCTCCATGACCGCGGACGCGTGGTGCATCCACAGCCGCCAGCCGTCGTCGGTGCGGCGGAAGATGTTGACCGTCGTGGCCCGGCCGCCGGCGATGAAGCCCGGGTCCTCCTCCGAGGAGCCGGCCGACATGTCGGTGATGATGTTCTCGGTCAGGCTGACCACCGCGATCCGGTCCACCACGTCGATCCGCACGTCGGTGAGGAAGAACTGCAGGAACGGGGTGTTCGCGCACACCACCGCCCAGGAGCGCAGCACGTCCTCGCGCCCGAACACCGGCGCCCAGCCGGGGTGCACGCACTGCACCGAGGCCTCGAACGGCCCGGACAGCCAGATCGCCCCGAGCCGGTCCAGGTCGCCGGCCTCGGCGGCGGCGTAGAACTCCTCGTTGGCCTCGGTGATCGCCTCGATGTCCGCGGCCACCTGCGGCGGCGGGCCGTCGGGGCCGGCCGCGAAGGCGCCGAACTCCTCCTCGAACTCGCCGAAGTCCTCGAACCCGTCCCGGTCCCGCCCGGCGTCCGCCGGCTCTCCGGGCTCTCCCGGGCCGTCGGGACCGCCGTGCTCGCCGGGGTCTCGGGGGTCGCCGGGCTCTCGGGGGTCGCGGGGGTCTCGGGGCTCGCCGGGACCGCCCACGCCGTCAGGCTCCCGGGCGCTCATCGCGCCGCCGCCAGCGCCGCGGCCACCCGGACCGCGTCCAGCGAGCCGAGCGCGTCGTGCGCGCGCACGCCCCAGGCCCCGGCGGCCGCGACCAGCGCGGACAGCGCGGCCGTGGCCGAGTCCCGGCCGTGCGGCGGGCGGATCCCGGCATTCTGGTCGGCCAGCAGCCGGCCCAGGAAGTTCTTGCGGGAGGCGGCGATCAGCAGCGGCCGGCCGAGCGACTCCAGCTTCTCCAGATGGGCCAGCAGGGCCCAGTTGTGGTCGGCGTTCTTCGCGAAGCCCAGGCCGGGGTCCAGGATCACCTGGTCCCCGCCGATGCCGGCGGACAGGGCCGCGTCGAAGCGCGCCCGCAGTTCCTCCACGACGTCCTTCACGACGTCGTCGTACACCGCGCGGGTCTGCATGTCAGTGCTGTGCCCGCGCCAGTGCATCAAGATGTACGGCACCCCGGCCTGGGCCACGAGCGGGAACATGTCCGGATCGGCCAGACCACCGGAGACGTCGTTGACGATCACCGCGCCGGCGTCCAGCGCGGCCGCGGCGGTCGTGGCGCGCATGGTGTCCACCGACACCCGCACCCCGGCCGCGGCCAGCTGCTCGATCACCGGCAGGACCCGGTCCAGCTCCTGCTCGGCGGTGACCCGGGCGGCGCCGGGCCGGGTGGACTCCCCGCCCACGTCGACCACGTCCACACCGTGCCGGTGCAGCCGCAGGCCGTGCGCCACGGCCTTGGCGGTGTCCCCGTCGGCGTAGTACTCGCCGCCGTCGGAGAAGGAGTCGGGCGTCACGTTCACCACACCGAAAACGGCACAGCGTCCGAAATCCGGCAGACCGCGCACGGTCTGGCTGCGGTTGAGGGGCCGGCCCTGCGCGTTCATGGTGAAAGCCTAGCCGTTCGCGGCCTTCTGGCCTCCCGGCCCGCGAAGCGCCGCCTCGGGCTCGCCCGGAGTGGGCTCGGCGTCCGTCCCGTCCTCGGTCCCGTCGGCCTTGGCGGCGTGCTCGGGGCACTCGGCCTCGGCGTCGGCGTCGTCCAGTTCGCGCTCGTCCCGGTCCTTCTTCGACCAGGGCAGGCCCGGCGGGACGATGAAGCCCTCGGCCTCGGCGTAGGCCAGGCCCACCCGCGGGATGTCCCGGGTGTTCTTGAAGGCCACGAACCGCGGCACCCACTCCGGCTGGAACTTCGAGTTGAACTTGTACAGCGACTCGATCTGGTACCAGCGCGAGAAGAACACCAGCGTGGAGCGCCACATCCGGGTGATCGGGCCGGCGCCGAGCTTCTCGCCGCGCTCCAGCGCGGAGCGGAACACCGCGAAGTTCAGCGAGGACCGCGTGATGCCCAGGCCCTCGGCCGCCTGCATGGCCTTGACGATCAGCAGCTCGTTCAGCCCCGGCTCGGCCTCGCGGTCGCGCACCATCAGGTCCAGGCTCATGCCGTCGGTGCCCCAGGGCACGAAGTTGATCAGCGCCCGGACCTCGCCGTCCTTGGTCGCGGTGGCCACCACGCACTCGCCGTCGGCCGGGTCGCCGAACCGGTCCGGACCCAGGGCCATCGAGAAGCTGCCGCGCTCGCTGGACCCGCGCCAGGCCTCGATGCCGGTCTTGATCAGCTCGACTTCCGAGCGCGGGATGTCCTTGAGCCGGCGCACCTGGCACTCGTAGCCCTGGCGCTCGACCCGGTTCACCATCTGCCGCACGTTGCGCATCGCGCGGCCTTCCAGGCTGAACTTGTCGGTGTAGCAGATGGCCTCGTCGCCCAGTTCCAGCGCGTCCAGGTCGGCCTCGCGGCACCACACCTCGCCGCCGGTCTCCGAGCAGCCGACCACGGCCACCACCCAGGCGTGCCGGTCGGCCTCCTCGACGTAGACCTTGATCGCGCCGGGCCAGGCCTCGGGGTCGCCGATCGGGTCGCCGGAGGCCAGCATCACGCCGGAGACCACGCGGTAGGTGATCGCGGCCTTGCCCGAGGGCGACCAGATCACCGACTTGTCGCGGTGGGTGGCGAAGTAGGCCAGCGAGTCACGGCGGCCCTGCTTGGCGATCAGCTCGCGCAGCCGCTCGTCGTCCTCGGCGGACTGCCGGGCGATCGGCTCGGCCGGGCGCAGCACCAGGTAGGCCACGATCAGCGCGGTCATCAGGCCCAGCCCGCCGAGCAGCAGGGCGACCAGGTCGTCGGTGGAGCCGCGCTTGAAGTGGACCGGCCCGTCGATGCCGATCAGGCCCAGGGCGACGTGCTGCAGCCGCTTCCAGGCGCTCGGGTCGCCCTGGATGTGCTTGCCCTGCCAGTACATCAGCGCCATACCGGAGGCGAAGGCGAACGCCGCCAGCAGAACGAACGCGCGTAGCGCACGCCAGCGCGTGTACGGGTCGCCGAGGGCGTAGAACTCCTCGCGGTAGACCAGCAGCAGGACCAGCACCACGATCGTCAGGACGATCTGGATGCCCAGGTAGTGCGTCGCGGCGTCGCGGTCCCCGCCGCGGAACGAGCGCACAAGGTGGAAGACCACCACCGTGGCCAGCAGGACGACCGCGACCCACCACGCCCGCTTCTTGCGGCGCTTGAGCGCGTGCGCGATCAGCACCAGCACCACGCCGGACATCAAGGTGGCCGCGGCGGCCAGGTTCTGCACCTCGGTGGGCACCTTGACGCTGATCGAGTGGACCCGGGAGTGCCGGAAGCCGGGCGAGATCGCCGAGGCGATGTTGCCGAAGCCGGCCAGGTAGGTGATGAACGCGACGAGCCGCGGCACCCAGTTCCGGTGTTGCGGCGGCTGCGCCGCCGCCGCGTCGGACGGGGGCGGCGCGGTCTTGGAGGTCATGGCTTTGGCCCGAGTCATGTTGGAGGGACGTTCGAGGGCACCGTGCAGGTTGTCACCGGTGTTGGCAGCGTCATCCGCCGGCGTGGCGGATCCGACCTGATTGTGCCGCGCGCCGGGGCGCGCCGGGGCATCCTTCGGCAAATCGCGGGGGGCGCCCGCATGTCCTGTGGCCACATTCCGGCGGTTACCCGCCCCGGAGGACTTGACGCGCGGTCCCGGGACGCCACCGGCACCCCCTGTACCCGGCCCGCCACCGGTGGGGCCGGCGGGGGTGTCGGGGACAGCGGGATCGCGGACTGCGGAATCACAGACTGCGGGATCGGGACGGCCGGATCCGGCGGCCGGGCCCGGGCGGGTCGTGGTGACGGTCCGGGTCGGGCGCTCGCTCACCGGCCCAGGATCAGGCTCATCGCCTCGGCGCGGCTGGCCGGGGCGAGCAGTTGCCCCCGCACCGCCGACGTCACGGTCTTCGCGCCCGGCTTCCTGATCCCTCGCATCGACATGCACAGGTGTTCGCACTCCACAACGACGATGACCCCGCGCGGTTCGAGAATGCGGACCAGCGCGTCGGCGATCTGCGTCGTCAGGCGCTCCTGGACCTGGGGCCGCTTGGCGTAGACGTCGACGAGCCGGGCCAGCTTGGACAGGCCCGTGATGCGTCCGTCCACCGAGGGAATGTACCCCACGTGGGCCACTCCGTGGAATGGCACGAGGTGGTGCTCGCAGGTGCTGTACACCTCGATGTCGCGCACCAGCACCATCTCGTCGTGGCCCAGGTCGAAGGTCGTGGTGAGCACGTCCTCCGGGCCCTGGTGCAGGCCGGCGAACATCTCGCGGTAGGCCCGGGCGACCCGCGCCGGGGTCTCCTTCAGGCCGTCGCGGTCCGGGTCCTCCCCCACCGCTATCAGCAGTTCGCGCACCGCGCGCTCGGCGCGGTCGGGGTCGTACTCGGCGACCGCGCGGCCCAGGTCGGGCGCGGCCAGCTCGGGCTGGCCCGCCAGGCTGACGCGGGCGATGCCGCCCCCCAGGCCAGTGGCCCGGGGGGCGGCACCGCCGCCGTGGTTCTGGTTCTGGGTATCGCTCACTGCTCGGGCACCGTGTCCGTCCGGCCGACGATGCTGTCGGTCACCGTGCCGTTGGCGGCCGAGCGGGCCGCCTCCAGCTCGCGCGGCGTCTGCACCGGCGGGCGGGTCTGCAGGGTCCGGCGCGAGGAGCCGATCCAGGCCGGGCGCTGCGGGCGCTTGGAGACCGGGGCGAAGATCGCGGCGATCTGCTCCTTGTTCAGCGTCTCCTTCTCCAGCAGCTCCAGGACCAGCTGGTCCAGCACGTCGCGGTACTCGACCAGGATCTCCCAGGCCTCGTCGTGTGCGCTCTCGATGAGCCGCTTGACCTCCTCGTCGACGATCGAGGCGATCTCCTCGGAGTAGTCGCGCTGGTGGCCCATGTCGCGGCCCAGGAAGACCTCGCCGGAGTCCTTGCCGAACTTGATCGGGCCCAGGCGCTCGGTCATGCCGTACTGGGTGACCATCGAGCGGGCGATGTTGGTGGCCTTCTCGATGTCGTTGGAGGCGCCGGTGGTCGGGTCGTGGAAGACCAGCTCCTCGGCGGTCCGGCCGCCCATGGCGTAGGCCAGGTTGTCCAGCATCTCGTTGCGCGTGGTGGAGTACTTGTCCTCCTCCGGCAGCACCATGGTGTAGCCCAGGGCGCGGCCGCGGGACAGGATCGTCACCTTGTGCACCGGGTCCAGGTTCGGCATCGCGTGCGCCACCAGGGCGTGGCCGCCCTCGTGGTAGGCGGTGACCTTCTTCTCCTTGTCGCTCATCAGGCGGGTGCGCTTCTGGGGGCCGGCGACCACGCGGTCCACGGCCTCGTCCAGCGACTCGTTGTCGATGAGCTTCTTGTCGCCGCGCGCGGTGAGCAGCGCGGCCTCGTTCAGGACGTTGGCCAGGTCCGCGCCGGTGAAGCCGGGGGTGCGCTTGGCCAGCGAGTCCAGGTCCACGCCCTGCGCCAACGGCTTGCCCTTGGAGTGCACCCGCAGGATCTGCTTGCGGCCCTCCAGGTCCGGGGCCTCGACCGCGATCTGCCGGTCGAAGCGGCCCGGGCGCAGCAGCGCCGGGTCCAGGATGTCCGGGCGGTTGGTCGCGGCGATCAGGATCACGCCGCCCTTGACGTCGAAGCCGTCCATCTCGACCAGCAGCTGGTTCAGCGTCTGCTCGCGCTCGTCGTGCCCGCCGCCCAGGCCCGCGCCGCGGTGCCGGCCCACGGCGTCGATCTCGTCGACGAACACGATCGCCGGGGCGTTGGCCTTGGCCTGCTCGAACAGGTCGCGCACGCGGGAGGCGCCGACACCGACGAACATCTCGACGAAGTCCGAACCGGAGATGGAGAAGAACGGCACTCCGGCCTCGCCGGCCACCGCGCGGGCCAGCAGCGTCTTACCGGTTCCGGGCGGGCCGTAGAGCAGCACGCCCTTGGGGATCTTGGCGCCGATGGCCTGGAACTTCGCGGGGGCCTCCAGGAACTCCTTGACCTCCTGGAGCTCCTCCACGGCCTCGTCGGCGCCGGCCACGTCGGCGAAGGTGGTCTTCGGGGTGTCCTTGCTGACCAGCTTGGCCTTGGACTTGCCGAAGTTCATCACCCGGGAGCCGCCGCCCTGCATCTGGTTCATCAGGAACAGGAAGACCAGGGCGATCAGGACGAAGGGCAGCAGCGTGATCAGGATGCCGACGAGGGCGTTCTGATGGGCCAGCGAGACGTTGTAGCCGTCCTTGAGGCCGCCGGCCTGCTGGGAGTTGTCCAGCGCGGTGGTGATGGCGGCGCCCTGCTGGTCGTTCAGGTAGGAGGCCTTCAGGTCGGTGGCGCCCTGCTGCTGGGCCACCGTGCTGTTCGGGTCGACCTTGATCTCGACCGAGGAGCCGGAACCCCCGACGACCTTGGCCGAGACGACCTGGTTCTTGTGGATGGCGTCCAGGATCACGGAGGTGTCCACGGACTTGGGGCCGCCGGCCGAGGAGACCAGCTGCATGACCGCGAGGACCGCCACGACGGCCAGGACGACCCAGATCACTGGGCCTCGGAAGTAACGCTTGACGTCCATCGATCCTCTACGACTCGTGCTAGCGGTTCACGGCGGGGGGTGGGGTGGTTCATGATGCCTAACGACCGTACGCGGTCACTGCGTTCCCGCGCGAGGCTCCCGATGAACCCACACTGGTCCCAACGTGGCTTATCGGAGTGTCATTCCGCCTACGAACTGTATACGTGCGGCGCGAGTGTGCCGATGAAGGGCAGACCGCGGAAGCGCTGGGCGTAGTCCAGGCCGTAGCCGACGACGAACTCGTTGGGGATGTCGAAGCCGACGTACTTGACGTCGATGGCCACCTTGGCGGCGTCGGGCTTGCGCAGCAGCGTCACCACCTCCAGCGAGGCCGGACGGCGCGAGCGCAGGTTGGACAGCAGCCAGGACAGGGTCAGCCCGGAGTCGATGATGTCCTCGACCACCAGCACGTGCCGGTCCTGGATGTCGGCGCCGAGGTCCTTCAGGATCCGCACCACGCCGGAGGACTTGGTGCCCGCGCCGTAGGAGGAGATCGCCATCCAGTCCATCTCGGAGTCGATGTGCAGCTCCCGGATCAGGTCGGCCATCACCACCAGCGCGCCGTTCAGCACACCGACCAGCAGGACTTCCTTGCCCTGGTAGTCGGCTTCGATCGCGCGGGCGAGCCCGGCCAGCTTGGCCTTGATCTCGTCGGCGGGGATGAGGACCTTCTCCAGGTCCTGGCCCATGTCCTTGTCGTCCACGCTGGAAGTCCCTCGTGCGTCGCTTAAGCCGGCATCAACAATCCGGCCGGGGCGGGGTCCTCCGCCGGCTGGCCGGGATCGTTCCGGTCCGTGCCTGCTCGGCGCAGCGCACCGGATCTCTCGAAGGCCAGCTTTCCATACCGCCGGGCCACCGCGACCGCGCTGGGCAGGTGCAACGGCCCCTGGCCGCGCCAGTCGGTCAGCAGCCGGTCCAGCTCCTCGATGTGGACCGCGGCCAGGTCAGAGCCGGGACACCCGGCCCGCAGGGCGGCCAGGCGCAGCACCCGGCGGCGCACGGCGGTGGGCAGCCCGGACAGTTCGGACGCGTCGAGGTAGTGGGACAGATCACAGTCGCCGAAGGGTTCCACAAGCCGGTCGAACTCCCGGGCGGCCCACGCGTCGAGCGCCTCGGTGTCCTCGCGCAGCATCTTCGCGGTCCGCGCCAGGGCTTCCGGTATCCCCGGCCCCAGGGCGGCGGACAGGGCCGGGATGGCCGCGTGCCGGACCCGCGACCGGGTGTAGGCCGGGTCGGCGTTGTGCGGATCGTCCCAGGGCTCGAAGCCCTCGGCCGTGGCGGCCGCCACGGTGGTGGTCCGCGGCAGATCCAGGAAGGGGCGCGCGTAGCGGCCGTGCTGCGCAGGCATCCCGGCCAGGCTCCGGGCCCCGGAGCCGCGGGCCAGCCCCAGCAGCACGGTCTCGGCCTGGTCGTCGCGGGTGTGGCCGAGCAGGACGGTGGCGGCGCCGAGGCGCTCGGCGGCTTCGTCCAGCGCGCCGTAGCGCGCGACGCGAGCGGCGGCCTCGGGCCCGCCGCGGCCCTCGACGCGCACCGACAGGCTCTCGACCGGGTCGAAGCCCAGGCCGCCCAGGAAGCGCACGACGCGCTCGGCCTGCGCGGCCGAGCCCTCCTGCAGATTGTGGTCGACGGTCAGGCCGCCGAAGCGCAGCGAGAGCCGGGGCGCGACGAACGCGGTCGCGCAGGCCAGCGCGATGGAGTCGGCGCCGCCGGAGCAGGCGACCAGGACCAGGGCGCCCGGGGGGAGGTCGGACAGGGACTTGCGGACGGCCAGGCGTATCGCGGCGACGGCGGGGGCTGGACCCATGGTGGTACTCCTTCGTACATGCGACGCCCAGGTCTTTCTCCCTGGGCATCTTTCCCGGAGCAACGACGCAGACCCTTCTCAGGTCGCGGCGACACTCCGCAGGACCACCCTTACGGCGTGGGCCGGCCCCCCGGTCGGCGACTTTCGCCCATCATGCGCTCACTTCCGCGGATTGCCTAAGAGGGTGCGCGGATCTCCAAGGCCGCTCCCTCTAAGGCCGCACCCGGGTCAGCCAGGCCCCCGGGTCATGGATCTCGGCGCGGGTCGGCAGCGTGTTCGGCGAGGTCCACACCCGGTTGAAGCCGGACATCCCGGCCTGCTCAACCACGGCGGCGACGAACCGCGCGCCGTCCCGGTACTGCCGGATCTTGGCGTCCATGCCGATCACCCGGCGCACGATGGCGTCGATCCGGCTGGCGCCCTTGGCCCGGCGCTGCCCGAACTTGCGGCGGATGTCGGCCACGCTGGGCACCACCTGCGGCCCGACGCCGTCCATCACGAAGTCCGCGTGCCCCTCCAGCAGCGACATCACCGCGACCATCCGGTCCAGCACCGCGACCTGCTGCGGGGTCTGCACCAGCTCGGTGATCGGGCGCCGCTCGCCGGTCTCGCGCCGCAGCGCGGCGGCCTCGCGGACCCGCTTGGCCAGCGCGCCGGGGTCGGTGTCCATGCCGGCGATGAAGGACTCGATCTCGCCGAGGATGTGCGCCCGCAGCCACGGCACCGCGGCGAACTGGGTGCGGTGCGTCTCCTCGTGCAGGCACACCCACAGCCGGAAGTCGTCCGGCTTGACCTGCAGTTCGCGCTCCACGCTGACGATGTTCGGGGCGACCAGCAGCAGCCGGCCGGGCTCCTGGAAGATCTCGTACTGCCCCAGGATCCGGTGCGACAGGTAGGCCAGCAGGGTGCCCAGCTCCAGCGCGGTGGCCTTCGGGCCCAGCGCCGCCAGCCCGGACGGCGGCACGCCCTCGCGCTTCTCGTTCAGCTTGCGGGCCAGCGGCTCGGTGACGATCCGGAAGCCCTCGGCGTTGGCCTTGATCCAGCCGGCCCGGTCCACCACCAGCACCTGCGGCTCGGTCAGGATGGTGCCCTGGTTGGCCAGGCCGGTGAAGGCGGCCACGTGCTCACGCGACTCGGCGGCGTAACGGCGCAGGTCCGCCACCGTGGCGGCGGCCTCGGCCGCGGAGGTGGCCGGGCCCGGCCGTACCAGGCGCTGCGCCGTCGCCACCGCCAGTTGCCAGTCGACCAGCTGCGCTCTCGCCGTCATGGCTCTCAGGCTACGTGGCGGGGGCGGTGAAACCTAGATCGGATCGCGGCGGATCGGCCGGGCGAGGGGGTCATCCGGTGGACTTCGGAGCCCCGGCCTGCCCGGTCACCGCCAGGTAGTGGTCGGCGATGGCGTCGGCCGTCGTGGTCCAGACCCCGGGGTGGTTCACCACATAGTCCAGGGCCTCGTCGAGGTAGCGGGTGCGGAACGCCTGGCCGGTGATGAAGGGGTGCAGGGCCAGCGCCATCACCCGGCCGGAGCCGTCGGCGGCGTCCTCGGCCAGCTGGTCCACCTGGTCCTTCACCATCTGCACGAAGTCCGGCCCGGTCAGCCCCTTGCTGACGAAGACGCCGATGTCGTTGAGCTCCACCGAGTACGGCAGGCTCAGCAGGCCCGGGACGTTCGTCGGGTAGGGCTGGTCGTCGTTGGTCCAGTCCAGGACGTACTCCACGCCCTCGGCGGCCAGCAGCCCGGGGGTGTGGAAGGTCTCGATCAGCCCCGGGCCCATCCACCCGCGCGGCTTGACCCCGGTGGCCTCCTCGATGGTCCGCAGCACACTGCGGATCTGACCCTGCTCGACGTCCCGCTCCAGGCCGGTGAACAGGTGGCTGTTGCTGGCGCCGTGCCCGAGCCAGGCCCAGTCCCGCTGCACGCCGGCCTCGATGATCTGCGGGTAGCGCGCGGCGACATCGGAGTTCAGCAGGGCACTGGCTTTGATGCCGTGCTTGTCCAGCAGCTTGATCTGCCGCCAGATACCGACCCGCGGACCGTAGTCGCGCCAGCCGTAGTTGAGGCTGTCGGGGGTGAGCGAGGTGGTGCCCTCGTAGGTGGCGGTGCCGGGGAGGTCGACGTAGAAGCGCTCGATGTTGAGGCCGACATAGAAGGCGACCCGCTTGTCTCCCGGCCAGCTCAGCGGCTCGCGCTCGGTGATGGGACGATAATCGTAGAGTTCGATGTCCTGGCTCATGCGACCATGGTCGAACCTTCACACGGGTGTGAGGGTCAACCGGCGATCTTGTGAGGTGGGTCACATGCGCATCGGCGAACTGGCGGAACGTGCCGCCACCAGCCCCCGCCTGCTCCGCTACTACGAGGAGCAGGGCCTGATCCGCGTCGGCCGCTGCGCCAACGGCTACCGCGACTACGACGAGGCCCTGGTGGACCAGGTCGTGCACATCCGCGGGCTGCTGGACGCGGGCCTGTCCACGCGCATCATCAAGCAGATCCTGCCGTGCCTGAACGAGCCGAGCGACATCCACTTCGCGGACGCCACCCCGGAGATCATCGCGACGCTGGAGGGCCACCGCGACCGGCTCGCGGAGCGGATGGCGCTGCTGGCGCGCAACCACGACGCGATCGCGGCGTACGTGGGGTCGCTGAAGCAGTGTGCGCTGGGGGTGGAGCGAGAGCCCGCCGAGGCGGGCGCGGAGGCGGCGGCTTAGCGGCTCTGCTTCTGCTTCTGGTTCTCTAGGTTGGTCTGCTTCTCCATCCTGGCCGCCATCGTGGCGCGCCGGGCGAACACCGCCTCGCGCCGCTCCTCCATCTGCCGCAGCGCGTCCTTCCGGTTCCGCTTCGAGAGCCGGTCGAGATAGACGGTTCCGGACAGGTGGTCGGTCTCGTGCTGCAGGCACCGGGCGAAGTAGTCCCGCCCCTCGATGACCAGCGGCTCGCCGTCCTTGTCGAAGCCGCGCACTACGGCGCGCTCGGTCCGCGGGACCACCACCGTCGCGCCGGGCACTGACAGGCAGCCCTCCACATCCTCGACGAGCCGCCGCCCCTCCCCCTCGGGCAGTTCCAGCACCGGGTTGGCGATGTGGCCGACGTGCCGGCCCCCGCGTCCGTCGAGGCAGTCGAACACGAACAGCCGCAGATCCACGCCGACCTGGTTGGCGGCCAGACCCGCGCCCTCGGCGACGTGCATCGCCAGGAACATGTCGTCGATCAGCGCGGAGAGCTCCGCGCTCCCGAACCCGGTCACCTCCCGGCACGGCCGGCGCAGGACCTCCTCCCCGACCTCGGTGATGCGGCGCGACGAACCGCGTCCCGCCTCCGGTGGGACCGTCGGGTAGGCGCTGACGGGCCGACCCTGCACATACACGTCCATCGCGGATGTCCTCTCGCTGACTTGCCCCGGGCTTTGCAAAGTACCAAAATTTGCAAAGTGAACGACGTCCTGCGCGACCACGAGATCCGATCAGCCCTGCTGGAGCTGCTGGCCGAGGTCGGCACGGTCACGGCCACCGAGGCCGCGAACCGCCTCGGCCACAGCTCCGGACTCTGCTCGTTCCACCTGCGCCAACTCGAACGCCACGGCCTCATCGAAGAAGCACCGCACACCGGAGGCCGCGCCAGGCCCTGGCGCCTGAAACAGCAGCAGGACGCACCGGCCGACGACCAGTTCGGCGACCTGGCACGCGGCCTGGAGGACGAGAGCTGGCAGCGCTGGCTGGACCTGCGCGACCGGGCCCCCGCCGACTGGCCGCGCGAAGAGGCCTTCAGCACGGTCGCCTACCTGACCGCCGAGGAGATGAAGCAGATCGCCGGCGCGATCCAGAAGATGCTCGCGCGCTACCAGGACCGCGAGCAGCGACCGCTGGCCCGGCCGGAGGGGGCGCTGCCGGTCGCGCTGATCGCCAGGCTGTTCCCGCTGCTGCCGGAAGCCCCGAACGACACGGAAACGGGCCACGGCTGAGAACAGCCGCGGCCCCGTTACTTCGTCACTTCGTCACTGCGTTACTGCGTTACTGCGTTACTTCGTCTCTTCGTCGGCTGAGTTCCTACCCTCCCCCGCACCCGCACCCCGCCAGCGTCGTCGCCAGCCGGTCCACCGCGGCCCGCGCCGCGGCGGAGTCCGGCGCCGCGTCCGCCATCAGCGAGAACACCAACAGCTGCCCCGAGCTGTCGCGGACCAGGCCGGCCAGCGTCACCACCCCGGTCAGCGACCCCGTCTTCGCGCGCACCAGGCCGGCGCCGGCCAGCGACGGCGGGGTCGTGTACCGGCCGTCCTCGGCGAGCGTGCCGGTGAAGCCGGCCACCGGCAGGCCGGTCAGGGCCGCGCGCAGGTCCGGATGGTTGTCCGCGGCCGCCGCCGACAGGACCCTGACCTCGAAGGCCGGGGTGATGCTGTCCTTGCGCGACAGGCCGCTGCCGTCCAGCACGTCCAGGCCGGTCACGTCCAGGCCCAGCTTCCCGAGCTCGTCGCGGACCGCCGCCACGCCGCCGTCGAACGTCGCCGGCCGGCCGTCGGCCACGGCCACGTGCCGCAGCAGGGCTTCGGCGAGGTCGTTGTCGGAGACCGTGAGCATGTGCTCGACCAAGTCGGCCAGGCGCAGCGAGGTGACGTCCGCCAGCTGGGCGCCGGAGCCGGCCGAGGCCGCAGCGGGCTTGCCGGTCACCTGGATGCCGTGCGCGACCAGCCGGCTCGCGAAGTCCCCGGCGGCCACCCCGGCCGGGTCGGTCACCCGCGGGCTCAGGTCGTCCGCGGCCCTGGCCCGGCCCTCGTCGACCATCAGGCCGGTGACCGGCGCGACGTTGCCGTCGGTGTATTCCGGGGACCACGTCGGGTTCAGGCCCGGACCGCTGAAAACCGACGCGTCGTAGCCCAGTGTGACCGATTTCACGCCCTCGGCCCGCAGGGCCGCGGCGGTGCGGGCCGCCAGGTCGTCCAACGAGGCCGGCTGGTAGCCCGGATCGGCCGAAGGGCCCTGCGTCGACAGCGTCGGGTCACCCCCTCCGACCAGCACGATCGATGCCGTCGCGCCGGAGTTCGGGCCCTGCACCACCCGGGTCGTGAACCGGTCGTCGGGCCCCAGCGCGGCCAGCGCCGCGACCGCGGTCACCACTTTGTTCGTGGACGCCGGGGCGAACCCGTCGGCGGCGTGATCGTCGAACAACAGCGTCGGCGAAGCGGGGTCGGCGACCGCGATCCCGACGTGCTTGCCGAGCCCCGGCGCGAGCGTCAGCGGCCCCAGCGCGCCGGCCAGCTCGGCCGCCGTCAGCCCGCCGCCGGGCTTGTCACCTGCGAGAACAGGATCCAGCGCGGCACCAGCCGGGACGTGGGTGGGCCCGGCGGACCGGCTCGACGGCGCCGGCGGGGACGGCGGCACCACCCCCTCGGCGACCGGCGTGAGACGGCCCCGCAAGCCGTTCTCGCGTTCGCTCACGCGCTGCCCGCCGGACCACGGACCGGCCGCCCACACGCAGCCCGCGGCCAGTACGATCCCGAGCGCGGCTGACACAATGGCGGTCGGCAGCGTTCCCGGCACCTGTCTTGCCACTCAGGTCACTCCTTGATCTCGCGAACTCTGTCGTCACCGCCTGTCTGGGCGACACTAGTAGCAGCACCTGAAAGCGCGGAAACGAGGAAAGACCAATGGAGTTCGACGTTCTCATCGAGATCCCCAAGGGCCAGCGCAACAAGTACGAGGTCGACCACAAGACCGGCCGCATACGGCTGGACCGCATGCTTTTCACCTCGATGGTCTACCCGACGGACTACGGCTTCATCGAGGACACGCTGTCCCTGGACGGCGACCCGCTGGACGCCATGGTCCTGCTCGACGAGCCGACCTTCCCGGGCTGCCTGATCCGCTGCCGCGCGATCGGCATGCTGAACATGGCCGACGAGGCCGGCGGCGACGACAAGATCCTGTGCGTGCCGGCCACCGACCCGCGCTTCGAGCACCTGCGCGACTACCACCACATCTCCGAGTTCGAGCGCCAGGAGATCCAGCACTTCTTCACCAGCTACAAGGACCTGGAGCCGGGCAAGGAGGTCCACCACGCCGAGTGGCAGAACCGGGCCCAGGCCGAGACCGAGATCCAGCGCTCCTACAAGCGGTTCGAGGAGCTGCCGGAGGAGGAGAAGATCCACCACCTGTAGACGGTCCGCGCCATACAGTGGCGGTGACCCAGACAGTGGCAGTGACCACCGGCTGGCCTCAGCCCGGACCGGCCCGGTGGACGGTGAGAACGTCAGAAGCCCCCGGCGGGAGTGATCCCGCCGGGGGCTTCGCGGTGCGGAACGGCTTCGCCGCTGCGGCGCCCCCCCTCGGACCGCGTCCTCGTCAATCTGCGTCGTCGTCACCTCTATGACCCCGGCGCGCGCCGGATTGTGACATCCCCGCCAGAGAATCTCCGAGCGGGCTTCGCGCGTACAGCACACTGCGGCCGTGCCGGGCCCGCGACGTGAGCCCGGCGTTCAGGAGCACCTTGAGATGCTGGCTCACCGCTCCCGGCGTCACCTGGAGCTGCCGGGCCAGCTCGGTGGTGGTCACCGGCTCGGCGAGCATCAGCAGCAGCCGGGCCCGCGGCGCCCCGAGGAGCCGCTCCAGCGCCGGTCCCGGCGGCGGCGGGACCACGCGCTCGGCCAGCGTGGCCAGCCCGCGGGCCGGGTAGAGGATCCAGGGCTCCGAGGCCGGATCGATCTGGCTCACCGCCCCGTGCGCGAAGCAGGTCGGCGCGAGCACCACGCCCCGCCCGGCGGCCGGGACGTTGTACGTGGGGACGGCGGGGGCGTAGACGGTGGCCCCCCAGGCGATCGTCAGCCGCCGGCCGTCCCAGGTGAGCCGGTCGGTCAGGCCGGTGAACACCGCGGCGGCCCCGCGCTCGACCAGCGTCCGGGCCCGGTACACGATGTCGGCCTCCAGCACCGACCGGGCCCGCGACCACCACTCCGGCGCCAGGCACGTCTCCCAGTAGGCCTCGAGCTCGTCGGCGATCTCGGTCAGCAGCCCGCCGGGATCCCGCCGGGCGCGGGCCAGCCGGGCCGGGACGGCCCCGTCGATCTCGACGAAGGTGCGCTGCAGCTCCGGCCAGATCCGCTCCGGCGGGGTGGCCCGCAGCACCGCCAGCTCCCGGTGGAAGTCCGGCCACGGGGTCGTGGGCCGCGGGGTGAGGAAGTCGGGGATCCAGCGCCAGGAGCCGACCAGCGCGGTGAGCAGTTCGGTGTCGAGGCGCTCGAAGGCCGGGCGCATGCGGTTGAACAGCGGCACCTGCGTGGCGTAGTAGCCGAAATGGGTCCACATGCGCAGACTCATGCCGGCCTCCAGGAGCGCCGAGCAGGCGAAGGAGGTGGTGGCCAGTTCGTCCAGGCCCAGTTCGAACGTGATCATTCAGCCCCCCGCTGAATCGATTCCGGCCACGATGCTAGCCGGGTTGTGCTGATCCCATGACAACGACCTCCACCCGGCCGCGGGCTTCGAGCCCGGACTCGGCGCCGCCGCCGGGCAGTCCGCGCCGCCGGCTCGAACTCGCGACGTTCGTCAGCAGCTTCGGGAACGGCTTGTACCTGACGGTCTCAGCGCTCTACTTCACCCGCGTGCTCGGCTTCGGCGCGGCGCGGGTCGGCCTGGTGCTGACCGTGGCCGGGCTGGCCGGCGTGCTGGCGAGCCTGCCGGCGGGCCGGGCCGCGGACCGGTTCGGGATCAAGCCGGTGTACACACTACTGCTCGCCGCCGAGGCGGTGACGGTCGGCGCGCTGGCGTTCTGCACGTCGTTCTGGATGTTCGCGGCGGTGGCCTGCTTGTCCACAGCTGTGGACCGCGCGGCGTCGGCAGTCCGGCAGGCGCTCTACGCGCGGGCCTTCGACCCTCGGACCCGGGTCGCTGACCGCGCGGCGATCCGGGCCGTGACGAACGTGGCGATCGGGGTGGGCGCCGCGACGGCCGCGCTGGTTCTGCAGGCCGACAGCCGGTGGCTGTTCCAGGCGGCGATCCTGGCCAATGCGCTGAGTTTCCTGGGGATCGCGGCGCTGCTGCCGGGGATCGCGCTGCGCGGGGCGGACGGGGCCGGGGCCGCCGCCACCGCCGCCACCACCGACGCCGATGCCGACTCCCCGGTCGCCCGCCCCTCGGCGAAGATCCGCGTGGCCCGGCCCTACCAGGCGGTCGCGGCCCTCAACGCGGCCATGACGCTCCAGTTCGCCTTCTTCGACATCGGCCTGCCGCTGTGGCTGCTCCAGGAAACCCGCGCGCCGCGGTTCATGGTCTCCGGGATGCTGATCCTGAACACCGCGCTGGTGGTGCTGTTCCAGGTGCGGGTGGCGCGCCGGGTGACCGGGATCGCGGCGGCGGCCCGGGCGACGGGGGCCGGCGGGCTGGTGCTCGGCGGCGCGTGCATGGTGACGGCGTGTGCCAAGGGGCTGTCGCCGGCCGCGGCAGTCGCCGTGCTGGTGCTCGCGGCGGTGCTCCTGACCGCCGGCGAGGTGCTGACCCAGGCCGGTGCCTGGACCCTGAGCTACGACCTCGCCGACGACCGGGCGATCGGTGCGTACCAGGGGGTCTTCAACGCGGGCACCGCGGCGGGTCAGATGGTCGGGCCGCTGGTCGTCACCCAGGCCGCGATCCGGCACGGAGTGGCCGGGTGGGCGGTGCTGGCGGCCGTCTTCGCGGTGGCGGGCTCGGCGATGGTGCCGACGGCGCGGTGGGCCGCCGGGACGCGGCCGTCCGAACCCTGACAAGCCGGTTGGCAGCGGCTTGCCGCGGGCCGCTAGCATCGGCCCCTTCGCGACCGGCGAGAGGGGCCGCAGCCATGAGCAAGTACCGGGTCAACGTCTGCCTGCCGCCGGCGGCGCTGTCCGACGTCGAGGGCGCGCTGGCCGAGGCGATGGCGCCGTTCGACATGAACCGCGGCGACACCTTCGACCCGGAGGCCACCTGGGACTGGTACCGCGTCGACGCCGGCCGCCAGCGCTTCGCCGTGAAGCCCCGCCACGACGGCGACCCCCGCCTGATCCACGCCGACCCGGTCGTCGTCGGCGCCCCGCACCAACCGCTCCGCTGCGACGGCGGCCCCCGCGGCCTGCTGGACTTCGACGCCTGCCGCCGCGCCGCCCGCACCGAGGCCCGGGCCTACTGGCAGGCGCAGCAGGACGACTTCCAACGCCTGGTCGCCGACCACCCGCCGGCCGAGCCGCTCACCGCGTTCCTGGCCCGCCACGCCGCCGACCCCGAGGGCTACCCCCGCACCGAGGCGGTCGCCGACCACCACGCCCAGCCGCTCATCAAGGCCCTGAACCACCAGTCGGTCTTCGAACGCTACCCGAGCCTGGGCGCCTGGGTCCTGGGCCCCGACACGGACCCGATCACCATCTACAGCCGCGACCCCGAGCCCGGCTTCGAGCTGGCCGAGACCTGGGCCGTGGCCCGTGCCGCCCTGCTCACCCTGGACGGCGAGTGGACCGGCATCAAGCCCTACACCCCGGCCCCGGACGAGGAGAGCGACACGTTCGCGCGGCGGTCCACGGCGTATCTGGAGGAGTTGGACGAGGACTGCGTGGTCGTTCGGCTGCTGTGCCACTGCTGAACCGCAGCGCCCGCGCCCGACCCCTCACGCCTCCGCGAACCACGTCTTCTCCCCGCCGTCGAGGTACTGCTTCACATAACCCTGATGCCGCGCCGGCAACTCCGGCAGCTCCGCGATCGGGAACCACCCCACGTCCACCGACTCGTCGTCGTTGACCCGCGCGGTCCCACCGGTCGGCGTGCAGACGAACGCCACGTCCATGAACACCGTCTCGTCGCCGTTGGCGTGCGTGAAGCGGCCGGTCACGTCCACCGCCAGCACCCGTTCGGCCCGCGCCGTCACCCCGGTCTCCTCCAGGATCTCGCGCACGATCCCGACCGCCGGCTGCTCCCCCGGGTCCAGGCATCCCGTGACGAGCGTCCACTGGAGGTTGTCGGCGCGCCGCACCAACAGCACCCGCTGCGCGTCGTCGACGACGAGGCCGGTGACCCCGGGCAGCCACAGCAGGTCGTGGCCTATCTTCTTGCGGATGTCGACGATGAACTCCGGAATCGGCATGCTGTCACGCTATCGGGCCCGGGTTTCTAAGGGCGTCCGTAGAAGGCGGGCGTCCCGTTGATCCACAGCGACTGCTGCTCGACCACCCCGCCGGGGTGCGGGGCCTGGATGATGCTGTCGTTCCCGATATAGACGGCCTCGTGGTAGATCGTGTGCGGGTTGCCGGCGTCCTCCGCCCAGAAGACCAGGTCGCCGGGCCGCAGCTGGGCGTAGGTGAGCGGGTGCATCGCCAGGTACTGCCATTGCGCGGGGTGCGGGTAGGACCAGCCGCCGGCTTCCAGGCCGCGCATCGCCAGGCCCGAGCAGTCGAAGACGTCGGGGCCCGCGCCGCCCCAGACGTAGGGCTTGCCGAGTTGCGCGTAGATGTAGTTCAGCATCAGGCGGACCGCGCCTCCGGCCGACGGCATGGGGCTTGCGGAGGCGGTCGGAGTCCACGTCGACGCGCCGTCGGCGACTGCGGGCGCCTGCGTGTGCGCCGCGCCGCCGGACGCGGACGCGGACCCGGACGCGGACGACGCCGCTGCCGACTGCCGCGCCGCCGCCTGCTGCGCCGCCAGGGCCGCTGCCGCTGCCGCTGCCGACTGCCGCACCGCCGCCTGCTGCGCCGCCAGGGCCGCCAGCCCGGCCTCGTGCTGCCGCTCCAGCCCGAGCTCAAGCCCCTGCGCCGCCGCCAGGTCAGGGCCCTGCCGGTAGGTCTCGGCGGCGAACGTCCCGAGGCGCTGCTCGGCCTGGTGCTGCGCGTCCAGGGCCGCGACGGCGCGGTTCCGCGCCGCGGCGGCCGCCTGGGCCGCCGTCGCCGCCTGCGCCACGGCGGTGTCGTACGCCTCCGCGGCCAGGCCGACGCGCGCCAGGAGGGTGTGCAGGCGGGCGCTCGCCGCGTCCAGGGCCTCCTGGATGTGGTCGGCGGCGGACTGGCGGTCGCGGACGTCGGCCTCGGCCCGGTCGACGGCGTCCTGGCCGGGGAACTGGCCGGGCGTCTGGCCGAGCGTCCGACTGGGGATCTGGCGTGGTGCCTGGCCGGGCGTCACCGGAGTGCCCGGGTCGGCGTGCGCCGCGGCGCCGAGCAGCGCCGCCGTCAGGACCGTGGCCGTGACGAGCGCCGCCCGCCGACCGTGCCCGCGTCCCCGCATGCCGAACTCCTTCCGCGCCGCCCGAGTGGGTGAGTGAGTGTCCGAATGGCTGTGGGATGAGCTACCCACCGCCACCGGCGACTTTTCATCACAAAATGGGCGATATGCGCGAACCGTGGTCAGACGGCCGGAGGTTTCCACCGAACGAGGGAATCCGCGAACGACCGGACCCGAAAACGATCACAGGCCCCTGTCCCGCGGCACCGGGATCACCCCGCCAAGATCACAAAGCCCTGCGGTACCGGGTCTCGTCCAGCACCTCGGCCCCGGCCTCGAACCCCGAGACCCCGCCGTCGTGCCGCCACCCGGTGCGCTCGTAGAACGCCCGCGACGCGCTGTTGATCGCCAGCACCCACAGGGTCGCCTCGTGGTAGCCCGCCTCCCGCAGCCGCCGCAGCGCGGCCTCCTGCAGCCGGGAGCCGATCCCCAGTCGCCAGATCGCCGGGTCGACGTATATGGCGTTGAGCTCCCCCACGCTGCCCTCGGCCGCGTCCTCGTCGCGGCTCGGCCCCACCGAGGCGAACCCGGAGACCACCCCGCCGACCTCGGCGACCAGCACCACCATCCGCCGCGCCGCCCGATCGGCCAGCATCCGCCGGGCACTGAGCACGAAACCGTCCACCGACAGCCCGGCCAGGTAGTCCGCCGGCATCAGCCCCGAATAGGCGACCTGCCACGCCGCGTGCCGCACCCGCCCGATCTCCTCGGCGTCCCCGGCCACCGCCTCACGGATGGCGATGCCATGGGCCGGACGCGTGCTCGAACTCATGCGCGTCATTATGACCGGTCAAGCCGGGACCGGGTCGGGCGAACGCGCCAAGGCGGGTGGTCAGCGGTCCCGCCATGAGGGGCGTGCCGGCTCGGCGACCGGCCCGGACCGGCGGCCGGGAACCCGCCGGGCGGAGGCGTGATCCGGCTGGCCCGGGCCTGTTCGGCAGGCTCGCCCGTCACTCCTCCGACCGACAGCGACCCTGTCCGCCCTACTTCGTCCCCGAATTCGCCGTCTTCTTCGCAGCCGTCTTCTTCGCCGCCGTGGCCTTCGCCGTCTTCGTCGTCTTCGTCCCCGAAGCCGCTGTCTTCTTGGCCGCGGTCTTCTTCGCCGCCGTCTTCTTGGCCGTCTTCTTCGCCGGCCCCTTGGCCCGCTTCTCGGCGAGCAGCTCGTAGGCCTTCGCCGGCGTGATGCCCTCGACCGTCTCGCTCTTGGGGATGGTCACGTTGGTCTCGCCGTCGGTCAGGTACTCGCCGTAGAAGCCCGACTTGATGACGATCGGCTTGTTGGACACCGGGTCCGGGCCCAGCTCGCGCAGCGGCGGCTTGGCCGCGCCGCGGCCGCGGGCCTTGGGCTGCTTGTAGATCTCCAGTGCCTCCTCGAGCGTGATCGTGAAGATCTGCTCCTCGGAGGTGATCGAGCGGGAGTCCGCGCCCTTCTTCAGGTACGGGCCGTAGCGGCCGTTCTGGACCGTGATCTCCTCGCCCGACTCCGGGTCGGCGCCGACCACGCGCGGCAGCGAGAGCAGCTGCAGCGCCTCCTCCAGCGTCACCGTGTCCAGGCCCATGCTCTTGAACAGGGAGCCGGTACGGGCCTTCACCGCGTTCTTGCCGCGGGTCGGGGTGCCCTCGGGCAGGATCTCGGTGACGTACGGCCCGAAGCGGCCGGCCTTGGCCACCACCTCGAAGCCGGTCGAGGGGTCCCGGCCCAGCTCGCGGTCGCCGCTGGGCTGCAGGAACAGCTCCTCGGCGAACTCCGGGGTGAGCTCGTCCGGCGGCAGGTCGTCCGGGACGCTGGCCCGCTGCTGGGTGCCGTCCTCCAGGTTGCGCTCGATGTACGGGCCGAAGCGGCCCACGCGCAGGATGATCCCGTCCTCGCCGACCGGGAAGGAGTTCACCTCCCGGGCGTCGATGTTGCCCAGGTCGGTGACCAGGTCCTTCAGGCCGCCGAGGTGGTCGAACACCGCGCCGTCGCCGCCGCCCTTGCCGGCCGCCGCGCCGCCCGGCTCGTTCTCGGCCGGGCCGAAGTAGAACCGGCGCAGCCACGGGACCCGCTGCGCCTCGCCGCGGGCGATGCGGTCCAGGTCGTCCTCCATGCGCGCGGTGAACTCGTAGTTCACCAGGTCGCCGAAGTGGTTCTCCAGCAGCCCGACGACCGCGAAGGCGATGTAGGACGGGACCAGCGCGGTGCCCTTCTTGAAGGCGTAGCCGCGGTCCAGGATCGTGCCCAGGATCGTGGAGTACGTCGAGGGCCGGCCGATCTCGCGCTCTTCCATCTCCTTGATCAGCGAGGCCTCGGTGAAGCGCGCCGGCGGCTTGGTCGAGTGCCCGTCCGCGGTGACCTTGGTGGTGGTCAGGGCGTCGCCCTCGGCCACGGCCGGCAGCCGCTGCTCGGAGTCGTCCAGCGCGGCGTCCGGGTCGTCGGTGCCCTCCACGTAGGCCTTCAGGAAGCCGTGGAAGGAGATGATGCGGCCGCTGGCACTGAACTCCACGTCCCGGCCGTCGGAGGCGGCGCCGCCGACCTTCACCGTCACGGTGTGCCCGGTGGCGTCCTTCATCTGGGAGGCGACGGTGCGCATCCAGATCAGCTCGTACAGCCGGAACTCGTCGCCCGACAGGCCGGTCTGCGCCGGAGTGCGGAAGGTGTCGCCGGAGGGCCGGATCGCCTCGTGCGCCTCCTGCGCGTTCTTCACCTTGGAGTCGTAGCGGCGCGGCACGTCCGGCAGGTAGTCGGCGCCGTACAGCTCGCGCACCTGGGTCCGGGCGGCGTTCAGCGCGGTGTCCGACAGCGTGATGCTGTCGGTACGCATATAGGTGATGTAGCCGTTCTCGTACAGGCTCTGCGCGACCCGCATGGTGCGCTTGGAGTCCATGCCGAGCTTGCGGCTGGCCTCCTGCTGCAGCGTGGTGGTCCGGAACGGGGCGTACGGCGAGCGCCGGTACGGCTTGCGCTCCACGCCGCGGACGCTGAAGTCCGCCTCGCGCAGCGCCGCGGCCAGCGCCTTGGCGGTGACCTCGGTGAGGTGGGCGACGTTCTGGCTTCCGCTCTTGAGCTGCCCGTCCGGCCCGAAGTCGCGGCCGGCGGCCACGCGCTTGCCGTCGACGCTGGCCAGCCGGGCGGTCATGGAGCGCGGGTCGTCCGGCCCGGCGGCCTTCAGCGTCTCGAAGGTGCCGGTCAGGTCCCAGTACTCGGCGGCGCGGAACGCGATGCGCTCGCGCTCCCGGTCCACCACCATGCGGGTGGCCACCGACTGCACGCGGCCGGCCGACAGGCCGGTGCGGACCTTCTTCCACAGCACCGGGGAGACCTCGTAGCCGTAGAGCCGGTCCAGGATGCGGCGGGTCTCCTGGGCGTCGACCAGCTGCAGGTTGATCTCGCGGGTGTTGCGCACCGCCGCCTGGATCGCCTCGCGGGTGATCTCGTGGAACACCATCCGCTTGGCCGGGACCTTCGGCTTGAGCACCTCGTGCAGGTGCCAGGCGATGGCCTCGCCCTCGCGGTCCTCGTCGGTGGCCAGCAGGAGTTCGTCGGCTTCCTTCAGGAGGTCCTTGAGCTTGGCGACCTGCTTGCGCTTGTCGGCGTTGACCAGGTACAGCGGCTCGAAGTCGCCGTCCACGTCCACGCCGAGCCGGCCCATGGAGGTGCCCTTGTACTTCTCCGGCACCTCGTCGGCACCGGCGGGCAGGTCCCGGATGTGGCCGACCGAGGCCTCGACGGTGTAGCCCGCACCGAGGTAGCCCTTGATCGTCTTCGCCTTGGCAGGCGACTCGACGATGACGAGCCGGCGAGTCGTCCCGCCCGAGTCCGCTGAACCCTTGCCTGCCACCGTTACCTCTGCTTCCCAGCTGCTAGCCCCAAGGGATACGCGCTTGGGCGTACCCCGCACACCGCGGTACGACACGTAGTCGGGATACCGCGACACCAACGGAGAGTGACCGTACCTCAGCCGTACGTCTCCGCGCTGTCTACTGTGTCCTACTCGTTGTCTTGAATGGTCGGCGTACAACCGAACGTTAACCCGAACTGGCGTATAGGACGGAACCGGAAAACGCCAGAGGTGGGACGGATGTGACGCACGACAACCGGTGTTGAGTCCATCGGCGCTGATGGCAGCACCGGGTATGCGCTAGGCCACGGGGAACAGATATCCGTCCTCGACCAGCCCCCGGATGGCCTCGACGGCCCCGGTGCGCAGGCTCCGGCCGTCGATTCCGTAGCGTTCGCCCACAGCGTCCAGGATTTCCCCGAGTGGAGTCTCCCCATCCGAGGCACCCACCACCGCGGCCCCGACCGGGTCGATGTCCGCCGATCGCATGAACCCCTCCTGCTGGCTCAGCCGCGAGGAGTCGCCGCCCCAGCCGCTGCCGCCCTCGTAGGTCGGCCGCGCGACCTGCTCCCAGCGCACGTCCGGCGCCACCGCCAGCCGGCGCCGCATGAGCTCGTCGTCGTCGGTGCCGCGCAGGAAGTCGTGGCGGGCGAACCAGCTCGGGATGTGCGGCCCGAGCGGCTGCTCCACCGGGTGCGAGATCTCCTCCAGGCGCATCAGCGGGCTCTCGGCGCCGGCGTTGTGCAGGGTGATCCAGCCGAAGCCGATGGCGTTGACCTTGTTCTGCTCGAAGTAGTCCAACCAGGCGTCGTAGCGCGCCGGGTAGTCCGGGGTGCCGTACTCGCCGGAGTCGCGCAGCCAGAGCTCGACGTACTCGGCCGGGTCCTGGGCCTCGCGCTGCACCACCCAGGCGTCGCAGCCGGTGTCCCGCACCCACCCGGCCACCCGCTCGCGCCAGTCCACGCCGTCCACGTGCAGCCAGTTGGCCAGCACCTGGCACCAGCCGTCCTCGGCCAGGTGGCGGTGGGCGTCGCTGACCAGCTGACGGCACACCTCGTCGGCCGGCAGCCCGGAGTCGCGGTAGACGAAGCGCCCGCCCTGCGCGGCGTTGTCCGGCGAGATGACGAACGGCGGATTGGAGACGACCAGGTCGAACAACTCGCCCTGCACCGGCTTGAACAGCGACCCCTCGCGCAGGTCGAAGGGCTCGACCCCGGAGAGCTGCTGGGTGAGCCGGGCCAGCTTGAGCGCCCGCGGGTTCCGGTCGGTCCCGACCACCCGGTCGACGTGCGTCGACAGGTGCAGCGCCTGCACCCCGCCGCCGGTCCCGATGTCGAGCGCGGACCGGAACGGGTCGCGGATGGTGAGCTGCGCGAGCGTGGTGGAGGCGCCGCCGACGCCGAGCACGTGGTCCTCGCGCACCGGATGGCCCTGTCCCTGCGCATGAAGGCCCCCGGACAGGTCCGAGACGAGGTACCAGTCGTGGCCGTCGTCGTCGCCATAGGGCCGGATGTCGATGGCGGCGCGCACCAGCTCCCCCTCGACCGTGACGAGCCCGGCCGCGACCGAGTCCTCGACCGGCAGCGCGGCCTCGACGGCCTTGCGCTCCACCGGCTGCTGCAGCAGGAAGAGCCGGATCAGGGTCTCGACCGGCGACCCCCCGGTCGTGGCCCGCAGGGCCGGCACGCTCTCGCTCCGGGCCAGCGCCGCGTAGGCGAGCGGGCCGAGGACCTCCAGGACGCCGTCCACGGTGTAGTCGGCCTTGATCAGGGCTTCGCGCAGCTTCTCCATGGGTCCATTGTCGCGGGAGACGGCAGGCGCCCCCGACCCGGAGGCCGAGGGCGCCGCATTTAATAAGGAGAAGACTCCCGGAGCACCGCTAGATCGACTGAGCGGAAGCCTCCATCGTCGTGTCCTCGTCCCCGTTGCGCGGGGCGCCCGGAGCCGTGGCCGCCGCCTCCACCGCCGCGCCGGCGCCGGTGGCCGGGGCGTTGGAGTCCGAGTTGGAGTCCGAGACCGCGATCGACCTGCGCTTGCTGTTCCACACCGCGCCGACGATGATCGCCAGGGCGGCGATCGCGATCAGGGTGCGGACCGGGGCGTTGGCGGAGGTGCCGATCGACAGCTGGACCACGGCCGGCACGATCAGGAGGCTGACCAGGTTCATCACCTTGATCAGCGGGTTGATCGCGGGGCCGGCGGTGTCCTTGAACGGGTCGCCGATGGTGTCGCCGACGATGGTCGCGGTGTGCGCCTCGGAGCCCTTGCCGCCGAAGTTGCCGTCCTCGACCAGCTTCTTGGCGTTGTCCCAGGCGCCGCCGGAGTTCGACAGGAAGACCGCCATCAGGACGCCGGCGCCGATGGTGCCGGCCAGGTAGGAGCCCAGGGCCCCGACGCCGAGGGTGAAGCCGACCGCGATCGGCGCCATCACCGCCAGCAGGCCCGGGGTGATCAGCTCGCGCAGCGAGTCGGTGGTGACGATGTCCACCACGCGGCCGTACTCCGGCCGCCCGGTACCCTCCATGATCCCCGGGATCTCCCGGAACTGGCGGCGGACCTCGAAGACCACCGCGCCGGCGGCCCGGGACACGGCGTTGATCGCCAGGCCCGAGAACAGGAACACCACGGACGCGCCGATGATCAGGCCGAACAGGTTGCGCGGGTTCCCGACGTTCAGGATGCCGGTGTACTGCAGGACGTTCTCCGGGTTGCCGCCGACCGCGTTCGCGCCGGTCTTGGCCACCGCCTCGCCGATCTTCTGGGTGAACGACCCGAACAGCGCGGTCGCGGCCAGCACGGCGGTCGCGATCGCGATGCCCTTGGTGATCGCCTTGGTGGTGTTGCCGACCGCGTCCAGCGAGGTCAGCACCTTCGCGCCCTCCTCGCCCACGTCGCCGGACATCTCCGCGATGCCCTGCGCGTTGTCCGAGACCGGGCCGAAGGTGTCCATGGCCACGATCACGCCGACCGTGGTCAGCAGGCCGGTGCCGGCCATCGCGACCGCGAACAGCGACAGCGTCAGCGAGGCGCCGCCGAGCAGGTAGGCCAGGAACACGCCGCCGCCGATCAGCAGCGCCGAGTACACCGCGGACTCCAGCCCGACGCCGATGCCGGCCAGCACCACGGTGGCCGGACCGGTCAGCGAGGTCTTGCCGATGTCCATCACCGGACGCCGGTTGGTCTCGGTGAAGTACCCGGTCAGCACCTGGATGGCCGCGGCCACGGCGATGCCGATCAGCACCGCGCCCAGGGCCACCCAGCGCGGATCCTTGGTCCCGGCCTCGAGCAGCACCTTCGGGTCGACGTGGTCCAGCGAGGAGATCTTGCTGGGCAGATAGGTGAACGCCGCGATCGCCACGAACACCACCGCCACGATCGCGCTGATGAAGAAGCCGCGGTTGATCGCCGCCATCGCGTTCTTGTCCCCCGTGCGCGGGGACACCGCGAAGATGCCGATCACCGCGGTGATCACGCCGAGCGCCGGCACGATCAGCGGAAACACCAGCCCCTGGGTGCCGAAGGCGATCTTGCCCAGGATCAGCGCCGCGACCAGCATGACCGCGTAGGATTCGAACAGGTCCGCGGCCATGCCCGCGCAGTCGCCGACGTTGTCGCCGACATTGTCCGCGATGGTCGCGGCGTTGCGCGGGTCGTCCTCGGGGATGTTCTGCTCGATCTTGCCGACCAGGTCCGCGCCGACGTCGGCGGCCTTGGTGAAGATGCCGCCGCCGACACGCATGAACATCGCCAGCATGGCCGCGCCGAAGCCGAAGCCCTCCAGCACGTTCGGGGCGTTGCCCTTGTAGATGAGCACCACCAGGGCCGCGCCGAACAGGCCCAGGCCCACGGTGAACATGCCGACCACGCCGCCGGTGCGGAACGCGATCCGCATCGCCCGCGGCGAGCCGGACTCGTTCGCCGCCGCGGCCACGCGGACGTTCGAGCGCACCGCCAGCCACATGCCGACATACCCGGTCGTCGCCGAGAAGGCGGCTCCGACCAGGAAGAAGACCGAGCGGCCGATGCGCTGCGACCAGTCGTCGGCCGGCAGCGCCAGCAGCAGGAAGAAGGCCACGGCAGCGAATACCGCCAACGTACGGAACTGCCGCGCCAGGTACGCGGACGCGCCTTCTTGCACCGCGGCCGCGATGCGTTTCATATTCTCTGTGCCCTCACTGGCCGCCAGTACCTCTTTGACGAGGATTCCGGCGACGCCAAGCGCACCTAGGGCGATCACGGCCACCACGAAGATCCAGGCGAGGTTGCCCCCGGCCAAAGGGATCACCGTCGAGCCGCTGTCCGCGATTCGCGGCATGCGTCCTCCACTGTGACGATCCGTATTCCGACGCTGTAACTCAGATCACAGCCAATGGCAGGGGAGTCTACGCGCGAATACACGAGGTCGGTCAACAGATCGTTTCGCCGACCTCACGGATCGCTATGTGATGAAGGACACTTTTCACTCGGTTTGGTGAATGGAAGCGCCGCTTGATGTGGGGTGATGCCCAAAGAATCGGCGGGACGGCCATGGATGGCGGCGCCCCGCCGCGAAGACATGCGACCGGACTAGTCGGGCCTACTGCGATGCCCCGAACCGGCCTTCATATAAGTGTTCAGAAATCCTTGACGGGCCAACCCATGCGGACCGAACCGCCGTCGGAGCCGGAGGCGATGTCGAGATCGTCGACCAGCCCGGTCAGCACGGCCAGGCCCATCTCGGCGTCGTCCAGGTCCTCCTCGTCGTCCTCCTCCGACCGCACCGCCGTCTCACCCTCGGCGGCGTCCGGGGCGCCGGCCCCGTCGCGGGGACCGGGTACCGCACCGGAGACCTTGTCGGCCACGGTCACCACGAACCGGTCCGGCACCAGGCCGGAGCCGGAGGCGTCGATCGCGTCCAGCACCACCACCACCGGCTCGCCCGGGCAGTGCCGCTGGTGCAGGCCGACGGCCCGGGAACAGGCCTCGCCGACGGCCAGGCGCACCTCGTCGAGCAGTCCGGCCTCCACGCCGACCCGGCGGGCGTGGGCGACCGCGACCAGGCGCGCGGTCCTGACGTGCTCGGGCTGCGGAGTGAACCGCAGCAGAACGGCCGTGGCGCTCTCGGTCTTGGCCACCGTGCCGACGGCCGACGATTGCGCATCCATGTTGGCAGACCCCTTAGGAACAGGTACGGGATTGGGCGGCCGGATGGCGGGCCCCGGTGCGCGGCGCGAACTGTCGCGCGGCGCGGCCGGAAACCCGCCGCTGGGGCTAGTCGACCGCGGTGACGGCCTGCTCCACGCTGTCGCTGATCGGGAAGACCTTGGTCAGGCCGGTGATCCGGAAGATCTTCAGGATCCGCTCCTGGGTGCAGACCAGGCGCAGCGAGCCGTCGTGCGCCCGGACCCGCTTCAGGCCGCCGACCAGGACGCCCAGGCCCGTGGAGTCCAGGAAGTCGACGTCCTCCATGTCCACGATCAGGTGGTACTTCCCGGCACCGACCAGCTCGACCAACTGCTCCCGGAGCTTGGGAGCGGTGTACACGTCGATCTCCCCGCCGACCTTGACGATCGTCCGGCCGTTCTCGTCTCGGGTCTCCAGCTTCAGGTCCACTGCCGGCCTCCAAAATCGGTGCCTTCCCGCCGTGGCGGGGGTGAGAAAAGGTGTGTCCTCGGCAACACAAAATACAGCTTCACCCGGGTCAGGGCTTGAGCACAGTCAATCACCTCGGGATGACACTCGGCCACGATTCGCGTCAAGTGCCCTCTAATGGTGCGTCGTCCTGCGCCTATGATCGCGCGCCGTCGGGTGTCGCGGGCCGCGCGGCACCGGTTGGTCGTGTTCGTGTCGGGCTTCGTGTCGGATACTGGTCTGCGATGTCGCCGACTCCTCCTTACCAGGAAAACCCCGGCACGGGCGGTGTGTCCACACCGACACCGGGACTTGATGCTGCCAATTCGGAGAACGGCTCTATCCCGGCAACGCTGGAGAGGCTGATCTCGGTTCCCGCGTCGCGCGCGGAGCGAGTGACGCATGTGCGCGTGGTACCGGCCCGGGACGCGGAGCACGGCGAGTGGCCGGAGTGGGCCGACGAGGCGGTGGTGACCGGGTTCCGCGAGGCCGGCGGCGTGCCCCGGCCCTGGCTGCACCAGGTCGCGGCGGCCGAGGCGGCGCGGGCGGGACGGCATGTGACGCTCGCGACCGGCACCGCCTCGGGCAAGTCGATGGGCTTCCAGCTGCCGGCCCTGACCGCGATCCGCGAGAACGCGGGCACCACGCTGTACCTGGCCCCCACGAAGGCACTGGCCGCCGACCAACTCAGGCGTCTCACTCGGCTGGACGTACCGGGGGTCCGCGCCGGCCTGCTGGACGGCGACACGGACGCCGAGGCCCGCGACTGGGTCCGCCAGCACGCGAACTACGTCCTGAGCAACCCGGACATGCTGCACTACTCGCTGCTGCCGGGGCACGCGCGCTGGGCCCCGTTCCTACGCAAGCTCCGCTATGTCGTCATCGACGAGTGTCACACCTATAAAGGGGTCTTCGGCTCCCACGTGGCGGCAGTCCTACGACGGCTGCGCCGCATCTGCGCGCGCTATGGCTCCAGTCCGACCTTCATACTCGCCTCAGCCACGACCGCCGACCCGGCCGTGTCGGCCTCCCGGCTCACCGGGGTTGAGGTCGCCGCCGTCACCGACGACTCCTCACCGCGCGGCCCTCTGGTGTTCGCCCTGTGGGAGCCTCCCCTGACGACCTTCATCGGGGAACGGGGAGCGCCGGTACGGAGATCCGCTACAGCGGAAGCCGCGGACCTGCTGACGGACTTGGTGCTGGACGACGTCCGCACTGTCGTCTTCACCCGCTCCCGCCGCGGCGCCGAACAAGTGTCGATGCAGACGCGCGACTACCTGGAGGAGCGCCGCACCGGATACGGGAAGCGCATCGCGGCCTATCGCGGCGGCTACCTGAAGACCGAACGCCGGGCGCTGGAAGCCGCCCTGCACATGGACCCGGCCATGGACGGCGCGCTGGTCGGGCTGGCTGCCACGACAGCCCTGGAGCTCGGCGTGGACGTCGCAGGGCTCGACGCCGTCCTGATGGCCGGATTCCCCGGCACCCGTGCATCCCTGTGGCAACAGGCGGGGCGCGCCGGACGGGCCGGACAGGGCGCGCTGGCCGTCCTCATCGCGCGCGACGACCCGCTGGACACCTACCTGGTCCACCACTCCGAGTCGATCTTCGACCGGCCGGTCGAGGCGTCGGTGCTGGACCCGGACAATCCCTACGTATTGGCGCCGCACCTATGCGCGGCCGCCGCGGAACTCCCTATTACGGATTCCGACTTGTCTTTGTTCGGCCCCACTTCCGAAGCCCTGCTCTCGGACCTCACCCGCCGCGAATACCTCCGCCGCCGCCCCACCGGCTGGTACTGGACCCGGCGGGAGCGCCCCTCGGCGCTGACCGATCTGCGCGGCACCGGCGGACCGTCGGTCCGCATCGTCGAGGACAAGACCGGCCGCCTGCTCGGGACCGTGGACGAGGGCGCTTCGCACTCCACGGTGCACGACGGCGCCGTGTACCTGCACCAGGGCCACACGTACCTGGTGGACAAGCTGGACCTGGAGCAGAACATAGCGCTGGTGCACCGGGCGAACCCGGACTACACCACGATGGCCCGCGACGTGGTCCAGGTGGGGATCCTGGAGACGGAGCAGACCCAGGACTGGGGCGACGCCTCCCTGCACTTCGGCTCGGTCGAGGTGAGCACGCAGGTGGTCTCGTACCTGAAGCGCAAGGCCGGCACCGGCCAGATCGTCGAGACCAAGCCGCTGGACCTCCCCGAACGCATCCTGCGCACCCGCGCGGTCTGGTGGACCGTCGACCCGGCCGCCCTGCGCGACGCCGAACTCGACGCCGCCATGAGCGCCGGCGCCGCGCACGCCGCCGAACACGCCTCCATCGGCCTGCTCCCGCTGTTCACCCCGTGCGACCGCTGGGACATCGGCGGCGTCTCGATGCCGATGCATCCGGACACCGAGCGCCTCACCGTGTTCGTCTACGACGGCCACCCCGGCGGCGCGGGCTTCGCCGAGCGGGCCTACGGCGCGGCCGTGGCGTGGCTCACGGCGACCCGGGACGTGATCGCGGCGTGTGAATGCGTGGAGGGCTGCCCGTCCTGCGTGCAGTCGCCGAAGTGCGGGAACGGGAACAACCCCTTGGACAAGTCCGGTGCGGCCCGCCTGCTGAACCTGGTCCTGACCTGCGCACAGGAAGGACCCCCGCCCGGGACCCGGTAGCGTTGGCGCAATGGCACCCCAAGCTGTCAACCTCGTCAACCTGGAGAACGTCTCCAAGGCCTATACCGCCCGCACGCTCATGGACAAAGTCTCCCTGGGGCTGTCCGAGGGCGACCGGATCGGTGTGGTCGGCCGCAACGGCGGCGGTAAGTCCACCTTGCTGCGGGTGCTGGCCAAACTCGACGAGCCCGACTCCGGCCGGGTCACGCACACCGGCGGGCTGCGCATCGCCTTCGTCGGGCAACACGACAGCCTCGACCCGGCGGCGACCATCCGGCACGAGTTGGTCGCGGACAAGCCCGACCACGAGTGGCTGGCCGATGCGCGGGTGCGCGACGTCATCACCGGGCTGTTCGGCGGGACAGACTTCCCCGCTTTTCCGGAGGGCATGGACACCCGGATCGGTCCGCTGTCCGGCGGCGAGCGGCGCCGCGTGGCGCTGGCCAAGGCCCTGATCAACGAGCACGACCTGCTGCTGCTCGACGAGCCCACCAACCACCTGGACGTCGAGGGCATCGCGTGGCTGGCCCGGCATCTGGCCACCGCCAAGCCGGCGCTGCTCACCGTCACCCACGACCGCTGGTTCCTGGACGCCGTCACCACCCGCACCTGGGAGGTCGTCAACGGGCAGGTGCTCGACTACGACGGCGGCTACTCCGCGTACGTCCTGGCCCGCGCCGAGCGGCAGCGGCAGGCCGACGCCGAATGGGACCGCAAGCAGAACCTGCTGCGCAAGGAGCTGGCCTGGCTGCGGCGCGGGGCCCCGGCCCGGACCAGCAAGCCGAAGTTCCGGATCGACGCCGCGAACCAGCTCATCGCCGCCGAACCGCCGGCCCGGGACAGCTCGGAGCTGCAGAAGTTCGCGGCCAGCCGGCTCGGGCGGACCGTCTACGAGCTGGAGGACGTGTCCTACGCCGTCGGCACTGACACTGCCGGCGACGGCACGGACAAGAAGGAGCTCTTCAAGCGCGTCACCTGGCAGTTCGGCCCCGGCGAGCGGCTCGGGCTGATCGGCGTCAACGGCTCCGGCAAGTCCTCGCTGGTCCGGCTGCTGCTCGGCGAGGCGCATCCGGACTCCGGGCGGGTCGTCACCGGCGTCACGGTGAAGCCCGCGCACCTGTCGCAGGAGGTCGCGGAGATCGACCCCACCTGGCGGGTGCTGGAGGCCGTGGAGAAGGTGCACTCCACGGTCGAGATCGGCAAGGGCAAGACGCTGACCGCCGGGCAGCTGCTGGAGCGGTTCGGCTTCGCCGGCGAGAAGCAGTGGACCCGGGTCGGCGACCTGTCCGGCGGCGAGCGCCGCCGGCTGCAGCTGCTCAGACTGCTGATGGACGCCCCGAACGTGCTGCTGCTCGACGAGCCCACCAACGACCTGGACATCGACACCCTCACCGCTTTTGAGGACATCCTCGACGGCTGGCCGGGCAGCCTGCTGGTGGTCAGCCACGACCGCTACTTCCTGGAGCGCACCACCGACCGGATCGCGGCGCTGTACGGGGACGGCCGGATCCGGCTGCTGCCCGGCGGCGTCGACGAGTACCTCGCCCACCGCGAGCAGCGCGGCACAGAGGTTTCCAACTCCCGCACAACCAAAGCGCCCGCCCAGCCGTCAAACTCCTCGAGCGGCGGTACGGGCTCGCGCGAGGACCGCGCCGTGAAGAAGGAACTGGCGCGCATCGAACGGCGCCTGGACAAGATCGCGGAGCTGGAGGCCAAGCTGCATGAGGAACTCTCAGAGATTGGGGGAGACTATCTCGCAGCGGCCGATGCGGACGCTAAGCTACGCGAGTTGCATGAGGAACGTCTCCGTCTAGAGGATGAGTGGCTCTCACTCTCCGAGTAGACGGGGGCTGACTAGGCCGCCGGTGCGCACCGGCGGCCGGAGCAAGGGGGAGGCGCGTGGCACACTACGCGGACGGACGGCCGGGACAGGCCGCGTGTCCGCTTCGCCGCGCGCGCGACCGTACCCGGAACCGCTGCGGTGGGGGACGATCATGAGCACGACCACGGACACCGCCACACCGGGGGCGGACACCGGCGGGCCGTACGGGGCGGGGCCGTCCGGGGGCGGGCCAGCCTCGAAGGACCCGTACATCCGCGGCACGGACGAGACCGTGCTGCTGGACCTGCGCGAGCTGCGGGCCCAGGCGGCGGCGGACAAGGCGGCGCGCGAGGCGGCCGCCGGGCGCGGCGCGGGCGGGGAGCCCGGGCCGGCCGCGAACGCCGTGAATGCCATGACCGCCGAGACCACCGAGACGGCCGAGACCGTCGGGGCGGAGCTGGAGCGCTACCACGGCTCGCACCGCCGCGACGCTGTGCTGTACGCCGACGGCGGCACCGCGATCCCCCTGGACCGGGTCCGCGAGGTCTGCCACGACCTGCGCCAGCCGGTCGCCGCGATCCTGATGCTGGCCTCGGCGGCCGAACTGCGGCCGGACGTCCCCGAACGGGTCCGGGACGTGCTGCAGGAGATCATGACCCAGACCGAGGAGATATCGGCCACGGTCCGCCAGTTCCTCGACGACGCCAAGCAGGGCGTCGACGGCCTCGGCGCACCGGTCCCGTGCAACGTCGCGGGCCTGGCCGCGGAATCCGTGGAGCGCTGGCGGGCCACCTTCGACGGCGACCTGGCCCTGGCCGCCGCCGAGGACCCGCTGCACGTGACGGTCGACCCGGTCCTGTTCAAGCGGGCTCTGGGCAACGTCCTGTCCAACGGCACCCGGGCCGCCGGCGACGCCGGCCGCGTCCAGGTGACCGTCCGCCGCTTCGAGACCGCCCAGGGCGAGCGCGCGGTGATCGAGGTCGACGACAGCGGCCCCGGCTTCGGCAACATCCCCAGCGGCCACGGCCTCGGCCTGGCGGTGGTCCGCCGCACGATAGAGGCGGCCGGCGGCTCGGTGGAACTGGCCGAGGGCCCCCTCGGCGGCGCCCTGGTCCGCCTGGTCCTCCCGGTCACCCCGATCCGCCCGCTGAGCGCCGACGACGAGCTGACGAAGACCTTCCACGGCGAGATCTCGCTGACGCAGCTGGCCGCGGAGCTGGCGGCGGGCGGCGCCCGCGTGCACCCGGCGCTGGCGGAGCTCGACGACGACCTGTTCGACGACGACGATTTCGAGGACGAGTTCGACGACGGCTTCGAGGATGACGAGCACGAGTTCGCTGAGGTTGCCGAACCCGCCGAGACCGCGGCGGCCGGCGGACACTCGCTGACCGGCGGCCACGCGTTCCTGACGAAGCTCAGCGCGTGGCCGGAACCGATGGCGATCTCGAATACGCAGGAGCAGCTGGCGATCGGCGGACCGGCGGGACCGGGCAACCCGTTCGGAGCCCGAGCGGCGCAGCAGGAGGCCATCGCCCCGGCGGCTGACAACCGCACCTACTTCGGCCTGCCCCTCCAGCAGGACCAGCCGGCGGAAGCCGCGGACCAGCAGCCGGACGCCGCGCGGGGCTTCTTCGACGCGGCACCGCCCAAGCCCTCCGACACCGGCTACTTCGGCCTGCCGCTCAAGGACGACCCGGCCCCCCAGCAGGCGCCCCAGAACCGCCTCTACGGCACGGCAGCGGACATCACCGCCCACCCGGTCCCCGCCGGCCTGTTCGCCGCGCACCAGAGCGCCACGCATACGCCTCAAGCCCCCGGCGAGATCGCCGCGGCCGCGCATCAGGCTCGGTCGGCCTCGCAGGGGGCTGCCGCGGCAACCGCCGCCCAGCTTCCTGCCGCCGCTGTGCCGACCGCCGACCAGCAGCCCGGCACCGCACCCGCACCGACCTTCGCCGCACCGGTCATGTCCCAGCCCGCCGACGCGCCGACCGCGCTGGCAGGCTTCGGCGACCCGGCCACCGCGCAGCCCGCAGCCGCCCCGGTCACCGAACCCACCGCCACCGCCACCGAACCCACACCCGCCCCCACCCCCACCTTCGACCCCGCCGACACCCAACCCCTCCACATCATCCCCACCGGTCAAGACGACACCGCCCTCGCCTCGATCCAGCTCCCCTCCCAGGCGACCCTGACCCACCCCCCGCGCATCCCCGCCTCGGCGCTGCAGCCGGTCGCCTCGGTCCAGCTCTCCCTGCTCCCAGGAGGCGCTTTCTGATGCCCACCAGGATCGTGCTCTGCGACGACCACACCCTGCTCACCGAGTCCCTGGCCGCCTCGCTGGCCGCCAAGGGCTACCAGGTCGAGGCCGTGACCTCGACCCCGGCGCAGGGGCTGGCCGCCGTGGCGTCGCTGGATCCGGACATCCTCATGCTCGACGTGCACTTTCCGATGACGGTCTCGGCGCGCGCCGCGGCCTCGCCGCTGGCCACGGCCGGCGAGCAGGCGTTCCCGGTGTCGCGGCCGGGGAGCCGGATGGTGACCGCGGGGCTGGAGCTGGCGCGGGCGGTGCTGGAGCGGCATCCGCGGACCAAGGTGCTGATGGTGTCCGCGACCGATGATCCGGCCATCGTCAGTGCGGCGCTGGATCTGGGTGTCTCCGGCTTCACGCGCAAGGACCAGCGGATCGACGGGATCGTGCAGATCCTGGAGCGGGTCGCCGGGGGCGAGGTGGCGGTGGATCCGGAGCTGCTGCGCGCGGCCGTGCGGCATCTGAAGGCCCCGGACGTCGACCAGGCCGAGCGCACCCTGCGTTACCTGACGCCGCGCGAGCGCGAGGTACTGCGGCGCATCGTCGAGGGCGAGTCCACCAAGCAGATCGCCCGGGCCATGGACATCGCTCAGTCCACGGCCCGTACCCATGTGCAGAACGTGCTGGTCAAGCTGGGTGCTCACTCGCGCGTCGAGGCCTCGGCGATCGTCGCCCGGGTCGGCGCGGTGGATCGGCTGGGCGCCTCGCAGTAACCGTCGGCGACGCCCCGGGTGAACCGCCGGGGGTCGCGTCTAGACAGGCGTCTACGTCATTTGGAGTATCGGCGGCTCCACACCATGGTGGTGGGCGACGCCGCCGTGACTTGCGAGGATGGGGAGCATGCTTGACGCCTCCACGATCGGACTCGAGGACCGCCTCGAGGAGCGCCTCGACGGCGCGGGCCTCGGGGAGGTCCGGATCCTCGTCGTCGACGACCACCGCACCTTCGCCGAGGCGCTGGCCTCGCGCCTGCGCGCCGAGCCCGGCTTCGGTGTGGCGGCGACCACCACCATCGACGGCGCCCGCCGCCTCATCGACGAGCGCCGCCCGGACGTGGTCCTGCTCGACGTCGACCTCGACGGCCGCGACGGCATCCGCTTCGCCGCCGAGATCCGCGCGAGCCACGCCGACGTCCGTATCGTCATGGTCACCGCCGGCGAGGAGGAGCGGCGGGTCGCCGAGGCGGTCCGCGGCGGCGTGAACGCCTGGGTCGCCAAGGACGGCTCGGTGGAGCACCTGCTCCAGGTGGTCCGCGGCGTCCTGCGCGACGAGACCCACATCCCGCCGCGCCTGCTCACCTACGTCCTGAGCGACCTGATGGCCGCCGAGCAGGAGCGCAACGAGCACGAGACCCTGGTCGGCGCCCTCACCCCGCGCGAGCGCGAAGTCCTGCAGTGCATGGTCTCGGGCATGACCCGGGCCTCCATCGCCCAGCACCTGTTCCTGTCCCCGAACACGGTCCGCACCCACATGCAGAACGTCCTGGGCAAGCTCGGCGTACACTCCACGCTGGCCGCCGTGGCGGTGGCCCGACGCGCCGGAATCGGGGAAGACCCCCGCTGACCGGCGGAGGAACCGACGAGGAACCATGACCGGACAGTCCTTTGCGCTGTGGAAAGGGCCCGAGCGGCCCGCCCTCCTGCGCACGCTGATCATCGGCGCCGGACGGGCCGGGCAGGCGCTGGCCCGGGATCTGCAGGACGACGAAAGCCACGGGCTCCGCCCGATCGGCTTCCTCGACGACACCGACAACGCCCACAACGCTGACGGCAACGACAACACTGACGCCACCGGCAACGCGGACGCCGCTGAAGCATCCGCACCACCGCGCCTGGGAACCCCGGCCGATCTGCCGCGCCTGCTGGACGAGCACGCAGCCGACGCCGTCGTGCCGGCGGTCCCGGGCCTGCCGGCCCCGCGCGTCCGCGAACTGACCGCCGCGGCGATCGCCGCGGGCGCCGTCGTCCGCTACCTGCCCTGGTACGCCTCCGCCCTCCCGCGCGAGGCGACCGCCTCCGACCTGCTGCCGCTGGACGTCCGGGCCCTGATCGACGGCCCGGAGCCGTACGCCGCCGCGCCCGAGGTCAAGGAGATCGTCACCGGCAGGCGCGTCCTGGTCACCGGCGCCGGCGGCGCCCTCGGCGCGGAGCTCTGCCGCCAACTGCACGCCTTCAACCCGGACCGACTGTTCCTGCTCGGCAACGGCGAGAAGCCCTCGCGCAGCCTGCTCGCCGACGTGTGGGGCGAGGAGCCGGCCGCCGACCTCCTCGACCGCGACGAGACCGACCGGGCGTTCCGCGACCTGCGGCCCGAGGTGGTGTTCCACGCCGCCGGGCTCAGGCACCCGGCCCTGCTGGAACGGCGCCCGAGCCAGGGCGTGACGGCCAACGTCCTCAGCACCGACAACCTCGTCCGCGCGGCGTCCCGGCACGGAACCGAGCGCTTCATCCGCCTGTCCACCGACGCCGACCCGGCCTCGATGCTCGGCGCCTCCCACCGCGCCGCAGAAGCCGTCCTGCTCGGCGCCGCGCACAGGGGCGCCACCCACAAGAACTCCGCACACAAGAACGCCACCCACAAGACCGGCAAGAAGCACCGCCCGGAGACCGTGTTCGCGGCGGTACGGATCGGCGACGTCCTGGACGCCCGCGACTCGCTCCTGACCGTCCTGGCCCACGAGATCCGCGCCGGCGGCCCGGTGACCGTCACCCACCCCGAAGCCGCGCGTTGCTTCGCGACCGTCGAAGAGGCCGTGGCCCTGACACTGGAAGCCGCCCGGATGGCCACCGGCGGCGAGATCTACACCCTCGGGCTGCCCGAGCCGATGCGCGTCACCGAGGTGGTCTCGCGTTTCACCCGGCGGTACCGGCTCCCCGAGGTGCCCATCCGCTATGTCGGACAGAGCCAGGGCAGCGAGGCCCCCGAGCAGGGCAGACGCGTCCCCACCGCGCATCCGCGGATCTTCACGACACCCGAGCACCCGGACCCCGCTGAGGACCCCCGCCTGTCGGAGCGCCTGGAGAAGATGTACAGGGCCGCCGACAAGAATCGGGACCCGAAGGTGCGCCAGATGCTTCTGAAAACGGCCGCCATCCGGCGGCCTTCCTCCCGGCCGGCATCCGACGCCTGATTCCCCTCACTGCTGATCCACAACGCCTCCGGCGAATGCGAGTTCGTACACGCATTCGCCCAGCTGAGAGCATCGCCGGCCGCTTCCCGGGTTCCGCCCCCGCGCACGGTCCACGCCGAGTTACGCCTCTCCAAAACGCTGGCGCAGCCGCGTCACGTGAGTAGGCTCGACTACATGGTGTACAAGGTTGAGCGCACCGAGGCAGAGTGGCGGCAGCACCTGGGAACCGCCGCCTACAGAACCCTGCGCGAGTTCGGAACCGAGAACCCGTGGTCGGGCGCCTACGTCGAGAACGACGACGCGGGCACCTACCTGTGCCGGGGCTGCGACACCGCGCTGTTCGGCTCGCAGTCCAAGTTCAACGCCGAGTGCGGCTGGGCCGCCTTCTCCGGCCCCCTCACCGACGACCTCATCGAGCAGCACGAGGACCGCTCGCAGGGCATGCTGCGCACCGAGATCCGGTGCGCCACCTGCGGATCGCACCTCGGGTACCTGTTCCAGGACGCACCGGAGGAACTCGGCGGGTGGCGCTACTGCGTCAACTCGATCGGGTTGCTCCTGAAGGAGTCGGTGCCCAGCGCGGCTTCCTGACCGATTCGCCCCCGCCTCCACGTGCGGAGGTGCTTCTAACGCATAGATGCCACACTATCCATTAGAATCATCGGCATGAGCGCTCTTTCCCTGCCCACGATCCGCCACCGCGCCGTGACCGTCTCCGGCGTGAACGTCTTCTACCGGGAGACCGTCCCCCACCGCGCCGAAGCCACCGGCGCGCCCACCGTCCTGCTCCTGCACGGCTTCCCCAGCTCCTCGGCGCAGTACCGGCGCCTGATGGACGCCCTCGGCGGCGACCACCGGCTGATCGCCCCGGACTACCCCGGCTTCGGGCGCACGACCGCGCCGGAGGACTTCGAGTACTCCTTCGAGTCCCTCACCGACGTCGTCGAGGCCTTCGTCGAGGCCCTCGGCCTCACCGCCGGCGGCCGGCGCCTGGCCGTCTACGCCTTCGACTTCGGCGGTCCGGTCGCCTTCCGGCTCGCGGACCGCCACCCGGAGTGGATCGCGGGCCTGATCGTGCAGAACGCCAACGCCTATGCCGAAGGCCTGTCCGAGAGCGCCAGGAGCCTGACCGCCGAGAAGCCGGGCGTCCCGGGCGCCGAGGACCGCGTCCGCGCCATCCTCACCGCGGAGGTGACCCGCTCCCAGTACGAGGGCGGCACCTCGGACGTCGAACTGGTCGCCCCCGACGGCTGGACCCTGGACCAGCACTACCTCGACCTGCCGGGCCGGGACGCCGCGCAGATCGCCCTCGCCCTGGACTACCACAGCAACGTCGAGCTCTACCCGCGCTGGCAGCGCCGGCTCGCCGAGCTCCGGCCGCCGACGCTGGTCCTGTGGGGCGACGGCGACCCGTTCTTCACCGTCGAGGGGGCGAAGGCGTATCTGCGGGACCTGCCGGACGCGCGGCTGCACGTCTTCCGCACCGGTCACTTCGCCCTGGAGGAGAAGCTTCCCGAGATGGCGCCGCTGATCGGCGACTTCCTCGACTCGCTGCGGTGACTCGGCACACTGCGGTGACTCGGCACACTGCGGTGAACCACCGTCACCGCTCCTTGCGCTGCTTCCACAACACCCGGGCCCGCAACGCGACGACCGCGGCCACCAGGAAGCCGATGACATAGAGCAGCGTCTCGAACGCGTCGCCCAGGAAGGTCGACCCGGCCTCCTTGTGCGGCGCCGTGACGGCCGCCGAGGCCTGCGTGTTGAGGGTCCCGTCGTCGTCCGAGAGCGAGCGCTTCTTGGAGTGCAGCGCGTCCGGCGGCGGCAGCGTCTCGTTCGGCACCGACGACTTCTCCAGCGGGTCCGGCGGCACCAGCTGGTCCACGCCGGCCGCGGTGGCCGGCACCGCGAAGCCCCAGTCGAGCAGCTTCGCCGTCTGCTGATAGATGTCGGGGCCGGCGTCGAACACCGAGACGATGAGCGTGCGGCCGTTGCGCTGGGCGGCCCCGACGAAGGTGTGGTGGGCCAGCGAGGTGTAGCCGTTCTTCACCCCGATCATGCCGGGATACTTGCCCAGGAGCCGGTTCTCGCTGTCGATCTCGAAGGTGGTGCCGTTCACCGAGGGGAACTTGGCCTTCGGCAGCGCGCAGTACGCACGGAAGCCCGGGTCCTGCAGGCCCGCCCGCGCCATCAGCGCCAGGTCGTAGGAGCTGGAGACCTGGCCGTCGGCGTCGTAGCCGTCGTCGTTGACCACGACGGTGTCGTCCGCGTGCAGCCGCTGCGCGGTCTGGCGCATCAGGTCCACCGTCGTCGGCTCGCCGCCGGCCATGGCGGCCAGCGTGGCGATCGCGTCGTTGCCCGAGCGCAGGAACACCGCGTTCCACAGGTCGGAGACCCGGTACGACAGCCCGGGCTTGATGCCGACCGCGCTGCCGCCGGGCTCGGCGGTGGCCAGGGCCGCGATGTCCCCGGGCACCGAGAGGTGGACCGCCGAGGGGTCCAGCCGGGGCATCAGGGCCAGCGCGGTCAGGACCTTGAGCGTGGAGGCCGGACGCAGGCGGTCGTGCGGGGCGCGCTCGGCCAGGATCGCGCCGGTGGCCTCGTCGGCGATGACGAAGGAGCCGGCCTGGACGTCCGGCGGGATCGGCGGGCTCCCGGGACTGGCGACCGTCGGGCCGAGCGGCGTGGAGCTGGGCGCCGGGGGCGCCGGCGTGGGGGCCGCGGCGCTGCGCGCGGGCCGAGCGTCCGCAGCGGCGGCTGCCACCCCGACGCCGATCAACGCCGTGCACGCAGCAACGACCGTAATGCTCCGACGAGCCAGTGACCCACGCATGCCTGCGAGGTTTCCAGCCGGCCGGCCCCGCCAAACCCCGGACCCGCCGGACGCGTGACGTCGGCCGCCGACGCCGTCCCCCGCTTCAGCCATCGGTGACTCGCTGCTCCGCACGGACCCCAGACTATGCGGCCGAGGTGGGCGAACGAAGCATCATCGGGCACTGCGTCGCTACACGAAGGCCGAAACCCCGGTCAGCGCACGCCCGATGACCAGGCTGTGGATCTCGCTCGTGCCCTCATACGTGAGCACCGACTCCAGGTTGTTCGCGTGCCTGAGCACCGGGTACTCCAGCGTGATCCCGTTGGCGGCCAGGATGGTGCGGCACTCCCGGGCGATGGCCAGCGCCTCGCGCACGTTGTTGAGCTTGCCCAGGCTCACCTGCCGCGGGTCCAGCTTGCCGGCATCCTTGAGCCGGCCGAGGTGCAGCGCCAGCAGCATGCCCTTGCCGAGCTCCAGCGCCATGTCGGCGAGCTTCTGCTGGGTCAGCTGGAAGCCGGCCAGCGGCCGGTCGAAGACCTCGCGGTCCAGCGCGTAGGCGATCGCCGCCTCCAGGCAGTCGCGCGCGGCCCCGAGGGCGCCGAACACGATGCCGAAGCGCGCCTCGTCCAGGCAGCCGAGCGGCCCGGACAGCCCGGCGGCCCCCGGCAGGATCGCGTCGGCCGGCAGCCGCACGTCCTGCAGTACCAGCTCGCTGGTGACGCTGGCGCGCAGCGAGAGCTTCTTCGTGATCTCCGGCGCGCTGAACCCGGGGGTGTCGGCGGGCACGACGAAGCCCCGGATCCCGTCCTCGGTCTGGGCCCACACGACGGCGACGTCGGCGACCGAGCCGTTGGTGATCCACATCTTGGTGCCGTTGAGCACCCAGCCGTCGCCCTCGCGCTTGGCGGTGGTCCGCATCCCGGCCGGGTTGGACCCGAAGTCGGGCTCGGTCAGTCCGAAGCAGCCGATCGCCTCGCCGGCGGCCATCCGCGGCAGCCAGGCCTGCTTCTGCTCCTCCGAGCCGTACCGCCAGATCGCGAACATGGCCAGCGACCCCTGCACGGAGACAAGGGAGCGCAGCCCGGAATCGACCGCCTCCAGCTCCATGCAGGCCAGGCCGTAGGTCAGGGCGCTGGTTCCGGCGCAGCCGTAGCCGTGCAGGTGCATGCCGAGCACGCCGAGCCGGCCCAGACCCCGCGCGACGTCGCGGGCCGGCAGCTCCCCGGCCTCGAACCAGTCGGCGACGTGCGGGCGCAGCTCGCGGGCGCCGTAGGAGCGGACCAGGTCGCGCATCGCGCGTTCCTCGTCACTGAGCAGGCCGTCGATCGCGAACAGATCGAGCGGGGACACAGGCTTGGAGGGCATGGCCCTACTCCACCACAGAATGGATTTTGGATCCAGTATGGTGACCGCCATGAATCCCCCGCTGCACGGCGTCCTGGTCGCGGACTTCAGCCGGGTCCTGGCCGGCCCCTACGCGACCATGCTCCTGGCCGACCTCGGCGCGGACGTGGTGAAGGTGGAGCGTCCCGGCGGCGGCGACGACACCCGGGCCTGGGGCCCGCCGTTCGCCCCGGACGGGACGGCGACGTACTTCCAGGGCGTGAACCGCAACAAGCGCTCGGTGGCCCTGGACCTGCGGGCACCGCGGGACGCGGCGCTGGCCAAGGAATTGATACGGCGCGCGGACGTGGTGGTGGAGAACTTCCTGCCCGGGACCATGGAACGCCTCGGGCTCGGCTACGAACAGATGCGGCAGGACGACCCCGGGGTGGTCTACTGCTCGATCACCGGCTTCGGCGACGGCGCGGGCGCCGTGCTCCCCGGCTACGACCTGCTGGTCCAGGCGGTCGGCGGCCTGATGAGCGTCACCGGCGAGCCGGGGCACCCGGCGAAGGCCGGCGTCGCGCTGGTGGACGTGATCACCGGGCTGCACGCGGCGTTCGGGATCCTGGCGGCCCTGCGCCACCGCGACGCCACCGGCGAGGGACAGCGGGTGTCGGTGTCGCTGCTGACGTCGCTGCTGTCGGGGATGGTGAACCACGCCTCGGCGTACCTGGCGGCCGGGGTGGTGCCGCAGGCGATGGGGAACCGGCATCCGAGCATCGCGCCGTACGAGGTCTTCGACGCCGCCGACCGGCCGCTGGTGATCGCCGCCGGGAACGACCGGCAGTTCCACAGCCTGTGCACAGCGCTCGACGCGCCCGAACTGGCCGCCGATCCGCGCTTCGGCACGAACACCTCGCGGGTCGCGCACCGCGAGGCGCTGGCCGAGGAGCTGAACCGGCGGCTGGGCACGCGGCCGGCCGAGGCGTGGTTCGGCGCGCTGACCGAGGCCGGGGTGCCGTGCGGGCCGATCAATGATGTGGCCGGCGCCTTCGCGCTCGCCGAGCACTTGGGACTGGAGGCGGCGGTGGAGGTGGGGGGTGCGCGGCAGACCGCGCATCCGGTGCGCTTCAGCGGGACGCCTGCGAAGTACGTTTCGGCGCCGCCGGGGTTGGATGCCGACGGGGGAGCGATTCGCGCGTGGCTGAGTCAGCCCTCGATTTGAAGCGCCAGCGTCTCGACGGCCGCAGCCCGGTGCCGGTCGAACCACCGCACGGCGCCCTCGGCGTCACCGGCGCGCAGGGCTGCCAACGCCGCCCGATGCTCGGCGACGACGTGCCGCCGATTCTCATCGCCGGCGTAGTACAAGGAGCGGTAGGCATCGGTGCTGTCCCAGAGCGTGCCGATGATGCGCGCCAGCCGGGGCATCCCCGCCGCCTCGAACAGCGTGAAGTGGAAGCGCCGGTTGGCCCCCGCCATCACCGCGACGTCGCCCTCCCCGGCCGCGCGCTCGACCTCGGCCTGCGCGGCCTCCAGCCGCTCGAAGAGCGCATCGTCGAGCAACGGCACCGCCGCCCGCACCGCCTCGGCCTCGAGGATCTCGCGCAGCCGGTACACCTCGCGCAGATCGGCCATCGACAACTCGACGACGCGGTACCCGCGGTGCGCGCGGTAGGTGACCAGGCCCTCGCCCTCGAGCGTCTTCAGCGCCTCGCGCAACGGAACGCGGCTCACCTCGAGCCGCTCGGCCAGCGCCTCCTGCCGGATGGCGGAACCCGGCTTCAGCTCGCCGGTGGTGATGGCCCGGCGCACCTCGGCGAGCACGAACTGCTGCGCGGTCGGTGGTCGCGAGCCTGCCTCGGTCACCGTCGTCTCCCGCCGCTCACAGCCCGAACTGGATCCAAAACGGTAGCACGGGGGACTCGCCCGGCCACGACAGTTCAAAAGTGCGCACTGTGCTGACTACGTACACTTGTCGTGATCGGCGACATCGCGGCGATGCCTTTCGAGGAGTTCGACGCCATCGTCGCCGACAGAGCCGGCGACGCATGACGTATCGCATCATCCTCGCCGGCGTCGCCGATCGTGCCTTGGCGGCCCGGGACTCCGACGATGAGCGCCGAGCCGTCTACGCGTCGCTGCGTGAGCTCGCGGGTCGGCTGCGCATCCGCCGAACCGGCACGACGACCATCACGGTATGGAAAGTCGGGACCGTCGCCTAGCGACCCGGCTCGGGGTCAAGCGCTTCATCTTCCGCCAGCACCGACCCCTGCCCCCACCAGGCAGCCGCCCCCGCGCGCCTACCCCTCCCCGACCTCCACCAGCTCCTCCGCATCGGCCCCGGCCCCGCGCCCCACCACGGACCCCGTGGACCCGCGCACCACCAGCTCCGGCTCGAACAGCAGTTCCTCGGCCGCCACCCGCGCGCCCTCGATCTGGTTCACCAGCAGCGTCACCGCCGCCCGGCCCAGGGCCTCGATCGGCTGGCGGACCGTGGTCAGCGGCGGGTCGGTGCAGTTCATGAACGCCGAGTCGTCGTAGCCGATCACCGACACGTCGCGCGGCACCCGCAGGCCGGCGCGGCGGACCGCGCGGATGGCGCCCAGGGCCAGCGGGTCGCTGGCGCAGATGATGCCGGTCGCCCCGACGCGCAGCAGGCGGGAGGCCGCGGCCTGGCCGCCTTCGAGGGCGAACATCGCGTGCTCGATCAGGTTCTCGTCGACCGTGCGTCCGTACTTCTCGCACTGGGCGCGGTACTCCGCCAGCTTGCGCTGGGAGGGGACGTGGTCCTCCGGGCCCAGGACCAGGCCGATGCGCTCGTGGCCCAGGGAGGCCAGGTGCGCGTAGGCCTGTTCCACCGCCACCGCGTCGTCCGTCGACACCTGCGGGAGTTCCAGGTGCTCCACCGCCGCGTTGAACAGGACCACCGGGATGCCGCGCTCGCGCAGCAGGTGGTAGTGCTCGTGCGGAGCCTCGTCCTCGGCGAAGTGGCCGCCGGCGAAGACCACGCCGGAGACGTGCTGGTCCAGCAGCATCGTCACGTAGTCCGACTCCGACAGGCCGCCGGCGGTGCGGGTGCACAGGACCGGGGTGAAGCCGCGCTGGGCCAGAGCCCCGCCGACCACCTCGGCGACCGCGGGGAAGATCGGGTTCTGCAGTTCGGGCAGCACCAGGCCGATCAGCCGTACGCGCTCGCCGCGCAGCTGCGTGGGCCGCTCGTACCCCAGGACGTCCAACGCGGTCAAGACCGCCGTCCGCGTGCTCTCCGACACCCCCGGCCGGCCGTTGAGCACCCGGCTGACGGTGGCCTCGCTGACCCCCACCTTCTGCGCCACCTCGGCGAGTCTGCTCGTCATACCGCAAGAGTAGAACGAATGCCAGTAAGAATGCGATGGGTTCTCGCCAACTCGCGCAAGAAATTTCGAGCGGTCCGCAAGCAGGCGGTGACCCCGCGACCTGCCGTCAGAGACCTGAGTGGATCATCCGTAACCTAGTCGTGTTCTTTCGATTTTTCATCAGACTCTTGCAGTCGCCTGTTTACGGCTGTACCTTCTCGGCACGCCGATGACTGCGGCAGGGCACCTCCCCGATCCACCGAACGAAGGGGTGAAACGCATGAAACACAACGCATCACGCATGATGGTCGCGCTCGTCACGGCGGCCGGTATAGCCATGGCGGGCGCCGCCTGTTCGTCCAGCCACAGCTCCAGCAAGAGCTCCACCGGTACGAACAGCGCCGACGGCGTCGCCGACGGCAAGCCGCTGGACCCCAACGCCACGGTGACCATCACCATCGACGGCGCACCGGGCGCGGACCAGGCGGCGAACAAGGCCTCGTACGCCGACGACCTGCAGGCGTTCAAGATCCTGTACCCGAACGTCACGGTGAACGCCAAGCCCTACGTGGGCCAGGTCGAGGACCCGCCGCAGTTCACAGCGAGCCTGAAGGCGAAGAACGAGACCGAGGCGTTCCACGCCTACTTCACGGACAAGAACCAGGTCCTGGACTCCGGCGACGTCACGGACATCAGCTCCTACGTCAACGACCAGACCGTGCCGGGCTGGTCGCAGCTGCTGCCGGGCGTCAAGCAGAACCTGCAGGACAGCGGCAAGACCTACTCACTGCCGATCAACTACTACACCGAGGGTCTGATCTACAACCGCGACCTGTTCACCAAGGCCGGCCTGGACCCGAACAAGCCGCCGACCACCTGGGACGAGGTCGAGGCGGACGCCGCCAAGATCTCCGCGCTCGGCGGCGGCGTGACCGGCTACGAGGACTACAGCGGCGGCAACACCGGCGGCTGGCACTTCGCCGGCGAGCTGGACAGCCTGGGCGGCCAGATGGTCAACTCCGACGGCACCAAGGCCGCCTTCAACACCGACCAGGGCAAGCAGGTTCTGCAGCGCCTGCACGACATGCGCTTCAAGGACGGCGGCATCGGCCCGACACCGGTGACGCAGTGGGCTGACGCCTTCCCGCCCCTGGCCACCAGCAAGGTCGGGATGTTCCTCGGTGCCCCGGACGTGATCCAGCACCTGGTCGAGGTCCTGGGCGCGGACCCGAAGCTGTACGGCATGGGCCCGATCCCCGGCAGCACCGGGCCGGCGACCGGCACCCTGGCCGGCGGCGACCTGTACTACTTCAAGAAGGGTCTGACCCCGAACCAGATCAAGGCCGAGATCGCCTGGATCGACTTCGAGTACCTGACCCCGGGCAAGGGCCAGTTCGACTTCGCCCGCTCCAAGGCGCTGGCCACCTCGGACAAGCCGGTGGCGATCGGCATCCCGCAGAAGTTCTTCTGGAACCCGACCTCCCCGCAGATGACGCAGGTGCAGTCGGACCTGAAGACCTCGGCGACCCTGCCGATCGACCAGTACGCCGACTTCGTGAACAACCCGATCGCGCCGGTCCTGGAACCCCCGGCGGCGCAACAGCTCTACAAGGTCCTGGACACCGCGATGTCGGCGGCGATGACGAATGCGAACGCCGATCCGGCCAAGCTCCTGAGCACCGCCGAATCGCAGGTCAACCAGATCCTGGCCAACCAGTAACGCCGCGTCCGCGGCAGGCGGCCGGTCCACGCTGAGGGACGCGGACCGGCCGCCCCACGCGGCCCGACCCACGGAAACGGAGTCGAACGATGGCCTACGCCTTGGCCACTGAGCGGCTGCACGACGGCACCGAACGCAGCACCGGCAGGTCGTCCTGGAAGGCGCTGCGCCGCGCCGCCGGACGCAACCTGCGCGCCCACGCGTTCCTGTTCGGCGCACTGGTCTGCTTCGCGCTGTTCACCTGGTACCCGATGGTCCGCGAGATCATCATGTCCTTCCAGCGCGTGCACCGCGGCCAGACGACGTGGGTGGGCCTGGGCAACTACCGCCAGATCACCGCCGACCCGGAGTTCTGGCAGGCCTGGCGCAACACCGCGGAGTTCACGGCGCTGGCCCTGGTGTTCGGCTTCGCCGCGCCGTTCTGCGTGGCCATCGTCGTCAACGAGTTCCGCCACGCGCAGGGGTATCTGCGGATCCTGGTCTACCTGCCGGTGATGCTGCCGCCGGTGGCCGGGATCCTGCTGTTCAAGTACTTCATGGACCCCGGGTTCGGCCTGTTCAACCAGGCGCTGCATTTCCTGCACCTGCCCCGGTCCCAGTGGCTGGCGTCCAAGTCCTCCTCGATGCCCTCCCTGGTGGTGGTCTCGACGTGGAGCAACATGGGCACCGCGACGCTGGTGTACCTGGCGGCGCTGCAAGGGATTCCCGGAGACCTGTACGAAGCGGCCGAACTGGACGGTTGCAACGTCTTGCAGCGAATCCGGCACGTCACCATCCCGCAAACCCGGCTGATCCTGTCGCTGATGGCGATGCTGCAGATCGTCGCGACGATGCAGATGTTCACCGAGGCGTTCGTGCTGACCGGCGGCGGGCCCGAGGGGTCCACCACCACCGTCGTCTACCTGCTCTACAACTACGCGTTCAGTTACAACAAGTTCAACACCGCTGCCGCGCTCGGCGTGATCATGCTGCTGGTGCTGGCGTGCTTCTCCGCGATCTACATCGTGTTGGAACGACGCGGAAGCGAGGACTGAGACATGACCCAGCTGAGGATCCAGCGGGCCCTGGATGCCCGGAATCGTTTCCACTCCCAGCGGCTCAAGGCCCCGGAGACCTATCACCGGACCCTGATATCGCGCACCCAGCTGAACACCGTGCGGGGCAAGCGCCTGTACTGGATCGCGCTCACCGTGGCCCTGGCCCTGGCCACCCTGGTGTTCATCGGCCCGCTGTTCTGGATGGCCACCGGCGGCTTCAAGACCTCGCAGGAACTGGTCCGCAACCCCCCGGTCCTGCTGCCCGCGCACCCCTCCACCCACGCCTTCAACCTGGCCTGGAACCGGCTCGGGATGGCGCAGCTGCTGTGGAACACGATCGTCTACGCCGGCGGCGCGCTGGCGTTCCAGCTCATCTTCTGCGTGACCGCCGCGTACTCGCTGTCCAAGCTCCGGCCGATCTTCGGCAACTGGATCCTGGGCCTGATGCTGGCCTCGATGATGATCCCGGCCGCGGCGCTGGTCATCCCGCAGTACCTGACGGTGCTGGACCTGCCGCTGGTGCACTGGAACCTGCAGAACACACCGTGGGTGATCTGGCTGCCGACCGTGGCCAACGCCTTCAACGTGTTCCTGCTCAAGCGGTTCTTCGACTCCATCCCGAACGACCTGCTGGACGCGGCCGCGGTGGACGGCGCGGGCCCGCTGCGCACCCTGTGGCGCATCGTGCTGCCGTTGTCGCGGCCGATCCTCGGGGTGATCTCGATCTTCGCGGTGGTCGCGGTCTGGAAGGACTTCCTGTGGCCGCTGATCACCGTGCCGGCGCACGAGACGCTGAACGTCGGCGTCAACACGGCCGCCACCTCCATGCCGGACAACGCACTGGTCGGCGGGCTGTTCCTGGCCTCGATCCCGACCATCGTGCTGTTCCTGATCTTCCAACGGAACATCATGTCCGGCCTGACGGCCGGCGCCGTCAAGGGCTGACGGGGCCCTGATCCGTATCGGACGGCGGACCGCCGTCCGCCGTTCCCCCGTCCCTTTCACCGTCGGCTGTCCCGCCGTCGTGTCTGCTTCGAGTACAGAGAGCAGGTTCCCGGTGTCCGCGCATACTTCCCAAGCGCCTTGGTGGCGCTCGGCCGCCATCTACCAGATCTACCCGCGCAGCTTCGCCGACGGGTCCGGCGACGGCATGGGCGACCTGGCCGGCGTCCGCGCCCGGCTGCCGTACCTGGCCGAGCTCGGCGTGGACGCGGTGTGGTTCAACCCCTGGTACCTGTCCCCGCAGGCCGACGGCGGCTACGACGTCACCGACTACCGGATCATCGACCCGCTGTTCGGGACCGTGGACGACGCCGAGGCGCTGATCGCCGAGGCGCACGAGCTGGGCATCCGCGTGGTCGTGGACATCGTGCCGAACCACACCTCCTCGGCGAACCCCTGGTTCCAGGCCGCGCTGAAGGCCGGCCCCGGCTCGCCGGAGCGCGAGCGCTTCTGGTTCCGGCCCGGCCGCGGATCGGACGGCGAACTGCCGCCGACCAACTGGCAGGGCATGTTCGGCGGCCAGACCTGGACCCGGGTGATCGAGCCGGACGGCGAGCCCGGGGAGTGGTACCTGCACCTGTTCGACCCGGCGCAGCCGGACTTCAACTGGCAGCACCCCGATGTGCCGGGGGAGTTCCAGGACGTGCTGCGGTTCTGGTTCGACCGGGGAGCCGACGGCTTCCGCATAGACTCGGCAGCGCTGCTGGTCAAGGACCCGGCGCTGCCGGACCAGGTCGGCGGGGACGACTCGGCGTTCGTCGACCGCGAGGACGTCCACGCCATCTACCGCTCCTGGCGCGAGGTCTCGGACTCGTACGAGGGCGACAGGGTCCTGATCGGCGAGATCTGGCTGCCGGACGCCGCGCGCCTGGCCCGCTACCTCGGCCCGGACGAGATGCACACCGTCTTCAACTTCCCCTACCTGGGCTGCGCCTGGGAGGCGGACAAGCTCCGCGAGGTGATCGACGAGACGCTGAGCCTGCACACCCCGGTCGGCGCCCCCCCGACCTGGGTGCTGTCCAACCACGACGTGGACCGGGTGGTGACCCGCTACGGCCGCGAGGACACCTCGTTCGCGATCTACGCCCGGCAGCTGGGCCGGCCGGTGGACCTGGAGCTGGGGACGCGGCGGGCCCGGGCCTCGGCCCTGCTGACCCAGGCGCTGCCCGGCTCGGTGTACATCTACCAGGGCGAGGAACTGGGCCTGTGGGAGGTCGAGGACATCCCCGACGACCTGCGCCAGGACCCGATGTGGGAGCGCAAGGGCCGCAACCCGGCCGACCCGGGCCGGGACGGCTGCCGGGTGCCGCTGCCGTGGTCCGGCAGCGAGCCGCCGTTCGGCTTCAGCCCGCAGGACGCCCGGGCCGAGCCCTGGCTGCCGCAGCCGGAGGCGTGGAAGGACTACACGGCCGAGGGACAGCTGAACGATCCGGCCTCGATGCTGACGCTCTACACCAAGGCCCTGCGCTTGCGGCGCGAGACCGAGGGGCTCGGCGACGGGCCGTTCGCCTGGCTGGAGGCGCCCGAGGGCATGCTGGTCTTCGAGCGCGGCCCCGGATTCGTGTGCGCGGTGAACTTCGGCCCGCGACCGTCGGACCAGCCGGTCGCGGGCCGAGTGCTGCTGGCCAGCGGGCCGTTGACGGCGGAGGGCCGGATCCCGGCCGACACCGCCGTCTGGATCGCCCGCTAGGCCTTCCCCCCGTCCTCGCCGCCGGCGGGCCCTCCCGCGGGTCCGCCGGCGGAGCTGTGTGCGGGCCCGGTTCCGGATGCTGATCCGGGTCCGGGCGCCGATTCTGTTCTGGACGCCGACTCGGTTCCGGACGCCAACCCGGGGCCGGGCGCCGTTCCGGGGCCGGGCTGCGAAGCGGACCGCGGTCCGACCGGACCAGGGCCGGACCAGGGCACCGGACTTCTCCCGGACCTTGAAGTATCAGTGTCCTGACGTCCGACCTCGAATGACACGGTCTTGCCGGCCTCGCCGATGTCCACACCGAACCGGTCCACGGTCAGCTCGACCAGGTCCAGCCCGCGGCCGCACACGTCCTCGCCGCCGGCGTGCCGGGGCCGCGGCGGGTGGACCGAGCAGTCGGCGACCTCGCAGGTCACCGTGCCGGCCCGGATCCGTGCGGAGACCGTCACCGGCCCGGCGCCGTGCACCACGGCGTTGGTCGCGACCTCGCTGTAGGCCAGCACCACGCGGTCGGCGTCCTCGCCGGCGCCCCAGGCCTGCTCGACGGCGGCGGCCAGCCAGCGCCGGGACAGGCTCACGTCCAGGGCCGAGCCCGGGAACGACCAGTACAAAGCAGTGTTCTGCGGTACCGCGGGCTGCGGCGCCGGCTCGGAGCCGGACGCGCAGTCGCGGACCGCCACCCCGCCGCCGGCGCCTTGCTGGCCGGTTCGGCACGCCGCCGGAGCGGGGTGGCGTAATTGCTGCATGAGGGCCTCACATCGTCGATGTCTGCGCGATCCGTCTCCCCCAGCGCGCACCCCACAATGAAATATCCCACCGCGCGCCGGGCGCCGCAGGGGAATCCCTGAAATCGCCGGGGCCGGGTCGGGCACAATGGCTCGCATCGCAAAAGCGAACCGCAGGGGGTTGGCGATGACATCCGCAGAAGTCCCCGGACCCGCCACCGGAACAGCGCCGGACGGCGAGCCGGACGAACCCGACGGCGCCCTCGAGCGCGCGGCCCGGGTCCCGGCCGGGCCCTCGGCGCCGCCGATCCGCCGCCGCCGGCTCGGCGCGGCGCTGCGCCGGCTCCGGCTCAGCGCCGGACTCACGCTGCAGGGCGCGGCCGAGCGGCTGGAGATCTCGGACTCGACCCTGTCCCGGCTGGAGAACGGCCAGGGCCGGCTGCGGCGCATCGACGTGGCGGCGGCGCTGGACGTGTACGGCGTCCAGGACGAGGACCTGCGCACGACTTTACTGAACCTGACCGGCCAGATCAGGGACAAGGGCTGGTGGCAGTACTACCGGCGGGCCATCCCGGAGCCGTACGCGGACTACATCAGCGTGGAGGCCGCGGCCACGTCGATCGACGCGCACACGGTGCAGCTGGTGCACGGCCTGCTGCAGACCGAGGCCTACACCCGGGCGCTGGCCGAGGCCTGGCGGATCCGCGCTGAACCGCTCGATGTGGACGCGCTGGTCGCCGTCCGCCGCACCCGGCAGCGCATGCTCGGCGGCGACGAACCGCTGCGGCTGCGGCTGGTGATGCACGAGAGCGCGCTCCGCCAGGGAGTCGGAGGACCGCAGGTGATGCGGGGTCAGATCGAACGCGTCATCGAGGAATCCCGCCGGCCCAATATCACCATCCAGATCATCACCCATTCAGCAGGCGCATATTCAGGGCTCGACGAGCCGTTCGCGATTGTAGGCTTTGGGAATCCTCTGGAACACGACGTGGTATGCCTGGACAACCTGACGCGGACGCATTTCCTGGAGACCGTCGACGAGGTGCGCAATTACGCGTCGGTGTTCGACCAGCTGCGTGCCGCGGCGCTTTCCCCCGAACGGTCGGCGCTCTGGCTGGCCGACCTGCTGACGAAGATGGAGAGCTAGTTGAGCACCAGCGCAACACCGAATTCGACCCCTGAGAACGGAGCCGCCCCGCACGAGACCCTCCTGACCGGCGCCGCGTGGCGCAAGAGCAGCTACAGCAACAACGCGAACAACTGTGTCGAAGTCGCACTGCTGCCAAACGGTGGGGTCGGAGTGCGACACTCACGGCGGCCTGACGCCGAAGTGATCATCTACTCGCGCTCCGAATGGGCTGCTTTCGTTGCTGGAGTGAAGGATGAGGAGTTCGATCTGAACAGCTGAGGCGCTACGGGCCCCGCACCGGATCGGTTTCGGGGCCCGGTCCAAACCAGGACCCGCGAGACGCCTTCGACACTAGGCCGATTCGCTCGACCGGCTGTCCAGCTCAGCGCTGATCACGTCGCGCAAAGCGTTTGCTGACGGATCGGCAAACGAGCCGAGCAGATCCAGTGCCTCGGTTCGACAGCCACGCGCCTTCTGGTGCTCACCAATGCGATCAAGGGCTATGGCAAGGTCGTGCAGGTCGTTGGAGAGTTGCCACATGCTGTCGCTGTCACGATGTCCGGCGACGGCGCGGCCCAAGAACGACGCGGCTTCGTCCCACCGCTGAAGTTGCAGGAACGCCCGGCCTGACAACGCCCAGGCCGTAGCCTCCGACTGGGGGTTGCGCAACTCGCGGAACGCCGACCCCGCACGCTGACTCGAGACCAGCGCGTCGGCAGGCGCTCCTTCAGCAAGTTGGAGCCGGGCGAAGTCAAGATTCATATGGCCTCCGTAGTTGGCGGCCAACGAAATCTCCCGCATACCCGCCGACGTCTCCTCGAGCGTGGCGCGCGCCTCCGGGAGGCGTCCGAGCTGGCACAGGGTTCGCCCGAGAAAGTTCATGGCATCGAGTTCGTAGACCCGATCACCGACCTCCCGTAGCACGTCGATGCTCTCTTCGAGCAGCGGCAAAGCGCGATCCGGATCACCGAACTCCAGCCATGCCTCGCCCAGATTCGACAGAAGCAATCCCACAAGGACACGGTCGCGCAGCTCGCGAGCGATACTCAACGCAGTGGACAGGTGAGTAACGGTCGGATCCATATTGTGAGCCCAGAGCTCGACGAGCCCTAGACCGTTTTCGGCATGCAGCAACCCCCGCCGGCTACCCAGCTGCGCGTACAGTCTGGCTGCCTCGCTATAGTGAAGTCTGGATTCCGAAAACCTTCGCGCTAGTCGCTCGTCGACTGCGAAACACGTTTCGATGGCAGCCTCACCGAAGGCATCAGAACTCGATCGGGCTGCCTCACCGCCTGCGCGTTGCAGCTCAATCCACGTGTTGAGCGGATCCGCCCTGAGGCCGATCTCCTTGACCAGCACCGGAATCTGCCATGAGGCGCGATGGAAGCCGATATCGCCTGCAGCCCGTACCGCCGCCATGAGGTTCGTCCGCTCTGCTTCATACCACGCGACAGCAGCCTCGGCATCTGAGAAGACAGGAACGCTGATGTCAGACCACGATTGGTCTGCATCCCTCGAGAGAACATCCTCTCTCGAAAGAACATACAGACTGCCGCCGACCAGCTCGGCCGCATTGCTCGCCGTACGAACGTAGAACATCAGAATCCGCCTGATGGCATCTGTCCGTTCATCGACGGTGTCAACCGAGTGGGCCTGGTCAGCGGCATAGGCACGGAGCAGGTCATGGAACTGGTAACGGCCTAGCCCCAGGTCTTCCAAAAGATGTGCGTCTACCAGCGCGTCGAGCAAACGTCGAGTCCTGCTTGTGGGCAGCTCCGCCAAGGCGGCAGCGACGGGCAGACCGAATTCCGGACTGGGATGAAGCCCCAGACGGCGAAACAGGCGGGCGGCCTCCTCCGGCAGAGCCCGGTACGACCAAGCGAACACTGTACGGACCGCAGCAGCATCGTCGTCGCCGGTCGACAACGCATCCCACAGCGCCGATTCGTCGCGCAGATCGGCGATCAGCTCGGGCAACGGCATACGCGGCCGCGCCGCAGCGCGCTCAGCAGCGATGCGTAGTGCCAACGGCAAGTAGGCACACAGCCGAGCCAGTTCTGCCAGCTCCTCCTGCGGGTCCTCATGTCGATAGTCACTGGTCGTCTCCTGGAGAAGCCTCACCGATTCCGCCGATGAGAGAGTCGTAACGCTGACTCGGTGTGCGCCATCTCGAGCGACGAGCCCTGACAAACTGCTGCGGCTGGTAACCAGCACCCGGCAGGTCTGAGAGCCTGGTAGCAGCGGTCGGACCTGTGCGACGGCGGCCGCGTTGTCCAGCACGATCAACATCCGGCGGCCGGCCGCGAATGAGCGGAACATTTCCGCCCGCGCTTCTTCAGCGGCGGGAATGCGCTCCGGTGAAACACCGAGGGCCCGCAAGAACCGCTCGAGCGCTTCGTTGGCGGAGACCGGCTCGCCTGGATCGTAGCCTCGAAGGTTAACGTAAAGCTGCCCATCGGGGAACCGCTCGCGAATACGATTCGCCCACCTTACTGCCAGCGATGTTTTGCCCACTCCAGCCGTCCCCACCAACACGGTGAGTCCGGCGCTGTCGGAATCGCCCAAGACTATGTCGAGACGGCCAAGTTCATCGAGACGGTTGACGAACCCACGAACGTCGCTCGGCAGTTGCTGCGGCAGCAGCGCCGCCTCTGTCGAATCCTTGGTGTGGAAGTGAATTCCGCCACTGATATCCCGGGCCTGCACCGTGTCGCGAGACGACCCTGACAGCTCCGAATGAGTCGCCCCCGGTCGCGAAGCCTCGTCCTGTCCTCGCTGTGATTCCGCCATGATCCCCCTCACCGACACGTCACACCGGGCGATAAATAACAGTAGTCTGATTTACAGGCTCTCGGCAGGTGTCGCTGCTGCGCCCTGTCCCCGGCGCTGGGGCCCGTTCTGTCCGTTTCGGTTCGACCCGGCCGCGTGGCCGTGAGCACCGACGCACAGGCCGTCCGCGCAGGTGAGAGGATGGCCCCCATGCCCCACCAAGGCGAGCAGCCCGTCTCCCCCGCCGACCCCCCGGAACACCCCCAGGACCACCCCCAGCACCACCACCCGGACCACGCCGACCCCGCCGAACGCACCCTGCCGGACCCGGTCGTGGAAACCGCCGTCGGCTTCCTGGACCTGCTGGCCGAACCCAGCCGCCTGCGTCTGCTGTGGGCCCTGCGCGAGGGCGAACTCGGCGTCGGCGCCCTGGCCGAGACAGCCGGCTGCACCCCCACCGCCGCCAGCCAGCATCTGGCCAAACTCCGCCTCGGCGGCCTGGTCGAACAGCGCGCCGAAGGTCGGGCCCGCCTCTACCGCCTGCGCGGCAGCCACATCAAGCGGCTGGTCGAGGAGGTCGTGGGGCACGCGGAGCACGCGGTCCGCGGCATCCCGTACGACTTGTGACTTATGACCTGTGGGCAGTCAGGGCTCAGGGCAGGAACCACTCCTGCGCCTTGTTCCCGGCGACACAGGGCTTCAGCGACAACGCGTTGGTCTGGCCGTTGTCGGTCAGGCACTGCCCGGCGGCCCCCTGGCTGTTGATGTAGAAGGCGCCGCTCGGCGTGCTCGAGTCCTGCGACAGCCACCACATCTGGAACGCCGACCCGCAGGAGCAGTGCGACAGGCTGATCTTGCCACCGGTCGCGTCGATCAGCTGGTTGGTGTCCAACCCGTCGCCGAACTCGTACACCGCCTGCCCGTTCGACGTCAGCGCGGTCGCCTGGAAGCTCTGCCCGGCCCGCCCCGCCTGCGGCTCGACGGTCAGCGAGGAGCCGTCGGTGTACAGCGGAGCGCCGGAGGAGTTGCCGAAGACGTCGATGGCATCGCCGTCACCGACGTTGGTGATGTACCCGGACTTGTGCGGCACGGTCGGCGAGGACGGGGTCAGCGGCGGCGGCACCGCGGCCGAGGACGTGGCCGACACCGGAGGCCGCGAGGTCAAAGCAGAACCGGCACTGCTCGTCGGCGCCGGCTTGCCCCCGGATTTGGCCGGCGGCGCCGCGGAGGTCCCCGTGGGCTTACCGGGCACACTCGACGCCGAGGACTTCACCACGATCGTCGACGTCTCGGAGATCACGGAGGTGACACTCACATCAGAGGTGGAAACCCCGCCCGAAGCACTCGTCGCACTGGCCGAACCCAGCGGCGCGCTACTCGCGGCCGAGGCGTGCGAACCACCGTGGGCGAGCGGGTAGGCCACGGCTATCGCCACGACGGCGGCCACGCCCACAGCGGCCAGAGCGATGGCCCGCCGCCGACCGGGCGCCGGCTGCGGGGGCTCGGGGGACTCGCCGACGCCGTCGGGGCCGACGATGGTGAAGGAGTCTTGGGGGACGACGCGACCGACCGGAGGCTCTTCGACGGGATCGAGGTCGACGCCCGCGTTGAAGGAGTTCAGGGGCATGGCATGGCCGGGGGCGATGCGCGCGGGTGATGGCGGGGGCGATGCCGGGCCCGGGCCGGTGGCCGGGGTGGCTTCGGCATCGAATTCGGTTTCGGCATCGGTGTTGGCGGGCGCGCTCGACGCACTAAGGGCTTGCTGGTCGGTCGGCTCCGACTCGCCGGTTGATTCGGCCGCCTGCTGGTCGCTCAACTCTGTGGCAGCGGCCTGCTGGTCGCTCGGCTCCGGCTCGCCGGTTGATTCGGTTGCCTGCTGGTCGATCGGCTCCGGCTCGCCGGTTGATTCGGCTGCCTGCTGGTCGGCCGGCTCAGACTCGGCGATGGTGTCGGCCACCTGGGAGTCGGTCGGGCCGGCGGCTACCTGTTGATCGCTCAGCTCTGCGGCAGCTGCCTGCTTGCTGGTCAGCTCCTCCTCAGGCGCCGGCTTGGCACTCGGCTCCGGCTCACCTGCCGTCTTGGCCGTTTCCCGCTCGACCGCTTGTGCCGCATTCCGCTTGCGCCAACGAGCACCGAAACCCGCCCGCGCAGCCTTACCGACCTCAGCGACAGCGGCACTCTTCTCCGTCGGCGCACCACCGGCATCCCGATCCACACCGGCCATGAACGAGTCCTGCGGCACCACCCGCCCCGACCCGCCACGTCCCTCGACCTTCGGCTCAGGCTTCGGCTCAGGCTCCGGCTCGGCCTCAGGCTCGGCTGCCACCACCTCGCTATCCGGCAGCGGAACGGTTTCGTCCCCCGAACTCCGCACCGTGAACGAAGCCCAGTCCGTGCCCTCCGCCTGCGGCCGTATCGCATACGAAGCCCACGCCGGCGAGCCCTCCACGCCAGCCCCAGCCCCAGCCGCGAGTTCAGTCTCGGCCTCGGCCTCGTCCTCGGCCTTGGCAGGGCCCCCGACCCCGCCCCCGAGCGCCGCAGCCGTCTCCTCCCCGTCGGCCTCCCCCTCGCCCCGGGGCACCACCGTGAACGACAAGAAGTCCCCGTCGGCCCGCGCCGCGTCCGCAGCCGCGGCGGCCGCCTCGACCCCCGCGACGTCCACTCCCGTCTGGAAGCTGTCCTGCGGCGTGCCGATCCGCGTGAGGCTGTCGCCCCGCGTCGCGAGGCGCCGTGCGGTCTCGGCCATCTCCCGGGCGCTCGCGAAGCGTTCCGCGGGGTCCTTTGCCAGGGCCCGCATCACCAGCTCACGCACCGGTGCCGGCACCGTGTCGGGCAGCGGGGGGACTGGTTCCTGCAGGTGCTTCATCATGATCCCGAGCGGGGTGCCGCCGTCGAAGGGCGGTGCGCCGGTCAGGCATTCGTACGCGATCACGCCGACCGCGTACTGGTCCGCCGCTGCCGTGACCGCCGTGTGCCGGGCCTGTTCGGGCGCCGCGTAGACGGCGGTGCCCAGGACCACGTCGGCCGCGGTGAGGCGGCGGGCGTCGGCGGTGCGGGCGACGCCGAAGTCGGTCACCACCACGCTGCCGCCGCGCAGCATCAGGTTGGCCGGCTTCACGTCGCGGTGGACGATGCCGCGGTCGTGGGCGGCCTGGAGTGCCTCCAGCGTCTGGGCGACCACGGTGAGCGTGGTGGCCTCCGACAGCGGGGCGCTCTCGTCCAGCAGGTCCGACAGGGGGCGGCCGGTGATGAGCTCCATCACCAGGAAGGCCGTGCGCGGGTCGTCAGCCTCGCCGTAGTCGAAGACCGAGACGATGCCGGGGTGGCTCAATGCGGCCAGGACCCGGGCCTCGGTGTGGAAGCGCGCGGCGAAGCCGGCGTCGTCGAGCAGCGCCGGCAGCAGGATCTTGACCGCCACCTCGCGGCCGAGCACCGTGTCCAGGGCGCGCCAGACGTCGCCCATCGAGCCGCCGCCGATCCGCTGGCGCAGCTGGTACCGGCCGGCCAGGACGGTTCCCTCACCCCACATAAAAGCCGTACCCCAAAAATCGTGTCGGTCAGACTCGGATCAGAGCTTTTCAGCAGGGAGCGGCGGCTGCATGACACGCCTGCGTCGCCGGGCCAACCACGCTGCTCCGGCGACTCCCCCGGCGGACAGTATCCCGCCTCCGCCAACGGCCAAAGCCCGGCCGGTGAAATCCCTTCGCACCGGTGCCGCGGCGAAGGACAGAGGTGCTGGCGAAACAGGGGGCGGAGTCGTCGCCGGGGCCGGGGTAGAGACGGAAGTCACTGCCGCGTAGGGGTCGACGATGCCCCATCCGTAGGACGCGTCCGGCGCCCCGGCGGCCATCCGGTCGGCGGTCGCGTACAGCCGCTGCCGCACCTGCGCGGCGGTCAGCGACGGGTAGCGGCTCCAGACCAGAGCGGCGGTGGCGGTGACGTAGGGGGCCGCGAACGACGTCCCCATCCCCGAGGCCAGTGTCCCGTTGTCGGCCGGCCCGACGCCGAGGATGGGGGCGTCCGCCGACCCGCCCGGAGCGGCCAGACCGATGTACGCGCCGTGCTCGGAGTACGACGCGATCGTCCGGTCGGCCCCGATCGCCGCGACCGCGATCACCCCCGGGTACGCGGCCGGGTACTGCGGCGGGTTCCCGTCCTGCTGCGCCCCGAGGTTCCCGGCCGCGGCGACGATCAGGACCCCGGCGGCCTGCGCGTCACGCACCGCCGCGGCCAGATCGGGCGAGTCCGTCGAACTGCCCGCGGACACGTTGACGATCTTCGCGCCCCGCGCCGCCGCTTCCCGGATCCCCTGGGCGATCGGCGCGTCCTCGCTCTCGCAGGTCTTGTAGGTCCGGATCGACAGCAGGCTGACCGCCGACGGCGCCAGCCCCACCACACCGGACCCGGCCCGGGCGCGCGCGGCGATGATCCCGGCGACCATGGTCCCGTGCCCGAGCGCGTCGGCGGTCGGCGGATAGGTCTTGGGATCGACGAGCGACACGCTGTCCGCGACATCGACGGCACCGGCCAGCTGCGGCGCCGCCACATCGATCCCGGAGTCGACGACCGCGACCCTGACGCGGGCACCGGATCCGGTGAACGGCGCCAGATCCCCGAAGCGCAGCGAAGTCTGCGCCCACGGCACCTGCGCGGTCACCGGCACCGGCTGAACCGAGGGCTGGCAGTCGTCGGCGACTGCTGAGGGCAGGCCGCCGACCGGACCAGTGACCGGAACGACGACAAGCCCCGCAACGAGCGCAGCCAGCACCCCACCCCACGAACGCCGTCTCACGCCACGTCCTCGCCGGCCCAAGCCGTCTGCAGCACCATCGTCCCGGCCCGCCGGCTCACCAACTGCGCCCGCCCCGCAGGCAGCCGCATCGGCCGCGCGTCCCCGAGGAACACCCCCTCGTCCTTGCTACACGACAGCAGCAGCCCCGGTGTGCTCAGCTCCCACAGCCGCCGCAGCACCGGGTCGCTCATCCCGCGCGCCGCGCCGGCCGTGGAGCGGGCCAGCACCAGGTGCAGGCCGATCTCCGCGGACTGCGGCAGCAGTTCCAGCAGCGGTCCGAGGGGTGTGCCGCGGCTGCCGATCATCAGGTCGTAGTCGTCCACCACCACGTACAATTCCGGCCCGCTCCACCAGTCCCGCAGCGGCAGGCGTGCCGGCTCCACGTCCGGGCCCGGGACGCGCTGCAGCAGCACCGGCGTGATCTCCTTCAGGAGATCCTCCAGCGCGGTCGCGGTCACCGCGTAGCCGAGCTGCTTGGCCGGCGGTACCGCGTCGTGCAGCCGGCGGCGGGTGTCCGCCAGCAGGACCCTGACCTCCTTCGGCTCGGCGCGCTCGGTCACGGCCTTGGCCACCAGCCGGAGCAGGTTCGTCTTGCCGCTCTCGTTCTCGCCGAACACCATCAGGTGCGGGGTCGCCGCGAACTCGTGCAGCACCGGCTGCAGCCGGGTCTCGTCCCAGCCCAGCGCCACCGCGGTGCGGGAGTCCGGCTGCGCCAGGCGGGCGGCGGGCAGCAGGGTGGGCAGCATCCGGACCGGCGGCGCGGCCTGGCCCGGGTGCGCCTTGGTCACGGAGCGGACCAGGTCGCGCGTGCCCTCGCCGAGGGTCGCAGCGTCCGGGTCGGCGTCGATGCGCGGCAGCGCGGTCAGGAAGTGCAGACGTCCGCTGGTCAGGCCGCGGCCCGGGATCGCCGGCACCTCCTTGGCCAGCGCGGCGTTCACCTCCGAGTCGATCGGGTCGCCCAGGCGCAGCTCCAGGCGGGTCCCGATGAGGTCGCGCAGCCACGGCCGCACCTCGGTCCAGCGGGCCGCGGTGATCACCAGGTGCACGCCGAAGCCGAGGCCGCGCGCGGCGATGTCCTGGATCGAGGGCTCCAGCCGTTCGTAGTCCTGGTGGAAGGTGAACCAGCCGTCGATGACCAGGAACACGTCGCCGAACGAATCGTCCGGGAACTCCCCGGAGCGCCGGCGCCGCCGGTACTCCGCCATCGACCCCACCCCGGCCGCGGCGAACGCCTGCTCGCGCTCGGCCAGCAGCATCGAGACCTCGGCGACGGTCCGCGTCACCTTCTCCCCGTCCAGCCGGCCGGCCACCCCGCCGACCTGCGGCAGGTCCGACAGTCCGGTGAGACCGCCGCCGCCGAAGTCCAGGCAGTAGAACTGGGTGTCGCGCGGTGTGTAGCGCAGGCTCAGGGAGCTGATCAGGGTCCGCAGCAGCGTCGACTTGCCGGACAGCGGCGCCCCGACCACCGCGACGTGCCCCGCCGCCCCGGCCAGGTCCGCGACCAGCGGATCGTGCCGCTGCTCGAAGGGCCGGTCGGTGACGCCGAGCACGGCCAGCAGCGTGTCGTCGGGCCCGTTCACGCCGCGTGCCGGACCTGCCGCGCCGGCCAGCGCCAGCGAGCCGTAGTTCGTCGCGCGCGGGTCCGGGTTCGGCAGCCCGCCGGTCAGCGCCGCGACGGCCTCCGGCAGCAGCGCGTCCAGGGTCGGCGGGGTGGACAGCGGCGGCAGCCAGATCCGGTGCGCCGGCCGGCCCTGTCCCTGCATCCGGTCGGCCAGGACCTGGAGCGTGGTCTCGGAGACCGGCGGGCTGGTGAACTCCTCCTCGGCTTCGGCCTCTTCCGCCTCGGACTGCGGCGCGACCCGCGGCGCCAGGTACGACGAGCGATACCGGATCACGTGGTAGCGCCCCGAGTCCTCGGCCTCCTCGCCGGCCTTCGGCGGGACGTACGGCGCCGAGACGTACCCCGCGCGGAACCGGATCAGCGGATCGGTCCCGCAGCGCAGGAAGCCGTGCCCCGGAGTCGACGGCAGGTCGTAGGCGTCGCCGACGCCGAGCACCGCCCGCGACTCGGCCACCGAGAACGTCCGCAGGCCGACGCGGTAGGACAGGTGGCCCTCCAGCGCGTGGATGCGGCCCTCGTCAAGCCGCTGCGACGCCAGCAGCAGGTGCACGCCGAGCGAGCGCCCCAGCCGGCCGATCATCACGAACAGCTCCAGGAACTCCGAGTGCGCCGCGAGCAGTTCGCTGAACTCGTCGACGACCAGGAACAGCGACGGCAGCGGCGCCAGCGGCACCCCGGAGTTGCGCGCCGCCTCGTAGTCGCGCAGCGAGGCGTAGTTGCCGGCGGCGCGCAAAAGCTCCTGCCGCCGCACCATCTCGCCGTGCAGCGCCGTGTACATGCGCTTCACCAGCGGCAGCTCGTCGGCCAGGTTGGTGATGACGGCCGAGGTGTGCGGCAGCCGGTCCAGGCCGAGGAACGTCGCGCCGCCCTTGAAGTCGACCAGGACGAAGTTCAGGATCTCGGGATCGTTGCGGACCGCCATCGCCAGCACCAGCGTGCGCAGCAGCTCGCTCTTGCCGGAGCCGGTGGCGCCGATGATCATGCCGTGCGGGCCGGTGCCGCCCTGCGCGGCCTCCTTGATGTCCAGCTCGGCCGGCAGCCCCTGCTCGGTGAGGCCCAGCGGCACGCGCAGCCGCTCCCGGTTCGGCCGTGGCTGCCAGGTCTGCGCCGGGTCCAGGCTGCGCGCGTCGCGGATGCCCAGCAAGCCGGTGAAGGAGATGTCGCCGGTGCCGCGGCCGCCGGCGTCCCCGGCTCCGGTGACCCGCAGCGGGGCCAGGATCCGGGCCGTGGCCAGGGATTCGGCGGTGCTCAAGGTCGCCGCGCGGCCCAGCGGGCTGACGTCCTCGCCGCCCGCCCGGTCCGAGGTCACAGCAGCCAGCGCGGCGTCGGCGCCCTCGCGGGTCGCGCGCAGCCGCAGCGTCGGCACCGGGGCGTCCGGGCCGACGGCCGCGCCGGTCAGGTCCAGCAGCACGGCGTTGCGGTACCCGCTGCGCAGCGCGCGGTGGTCGGCCGGCAGCTCGCCGCCGTCCAGCAGGATCACGGTGAACGGCTCGCGCGCGGTCGGCGCCGCGGCCGGATCGTGCGGCCCGCGCTCGCGGAAGTCGCCCGGGTCCAGCAGCCGTTCCAGGTCCGCGAAGCTGTCGCTGATCAGCCGCACCCGGCCGACCGCGTCGAGCTCCGAGGCGTGCAGCGCGTGCGGCAGCCACTTCACCCATTCCCAGCGCTCGCGCGTGATGTCGCCGCAGTGTACGGCGATCCGCAGGTCCTCGGGGCTGTGCATCACCGCGAGCTGGGTGAGCAGGGCGCGCACCACGGCCCGGCCGGCCGGCCCGTCGCCCTCGAACGCCACCCGGGAGAAGGCCCGCAGGTTCGCCGCGATCGGCAGGTCCGGAATGGTCTTGTAGGCCTGCAGGAACCGGCGCAGCGCGTTCGCCGACACCGGGTCCAGGTCCTCGATCGGCTTGGTCTGCGGCGGCGCCATCGTCACCGCCAGCGCCATCGGCCCGGTGGCCAGACGCACCTCGGCGAAGTCCCGGTCGGCGGTGCCGCGCTCCCAGAGCCGGCCGCTCATCGCCACCGACCACAGCGCCGCCGGGTCCGGGTGCCGCCAGGTGAGGGCCTTGATCTGGGCGTCGATGTGCTTGCGCACCTGCCGCCGGTTCTGGTCCAGGTGCCGCAGGTAGTCGCGGCGGTCCCCGGACAGCTTGGCCTTCTTGTCGCCGCCGCCGCGGCCAACCTGCATGCCTACCATGCCCAGGGAGGACACCGCCATCATGCCGCCGGCCAGATAGTTGGTGGCCCGCGCGCCCGGCTGCAGGAACATCATCGCCATGGCGCCGCTGCTGGCCGCCATCGGCAGAACCATCACCGCTTGTCCGAGCCCTCCGGACACCGGTTCCGGGATCGCCGGGGGCTCCTGGAAGGCGATCTCACCTTGAGGGAACCGCGGCGCGGGGCGCCGCGGCACCGGCCGGAATTCTCGGATGCTCAACGTTAGCTCTGCTTCCCCTGGCGGCCTGGTCACACGACCCGCGATAGTCGAGCACTCGTCCGGACCAGTGCGCAAAGGAAAGAAGAGCGGGACGTTGAGCATCCGAGCCACGCTGCCAGAGGCCGACTTGTGCCGCCTGTCCATCGCGACCCCCGCCAACGTGCTGGAACTCGCACTGCCCACGGCGGTACCCCTGGCGGACTTCCTACCAGCAATCTTGAGCTTCGCCGGGCCCGAGCTGGCCGACGCCGGGCTGGCCCACGACGGCTGGGTGCTCCAGCGCGTCGGCGGCGCCCCGCTGCCGGCCGCCCGCACCCTGGCCGAACTGCGGGTCCTCGACGGCGAGACGCTGTATCTGCGGCCGCGCCGCGCCGTCGCGCCGACGGCCGTCTTCGACGACGTCGTGGACGGCCTGGCGACCGCGGTGCGCGAACGCGAGGACCGGCTGCGCGAGGGCGCCGGCCGTTGGGCCGGACCGGTGCTCGGCACGGTGGCGCTCGCCGCCGGCGCGGCGGGCGTCGCGGCCGGCGCGGGCCCGGTCGGGCAGCGCGCCGGGATCGCCGGGGCGGTGGCCGTCCTGGTCCTGATCGCCTCGGCGGTCGCGGGCCGGGTCATGGCCGCGCGGCCGACCGCCGCCGCGCTCGGCGTCGCCGCCGTCGGCTGGGCCGCGCTCGGCGGCTGGCTCGCGGCGGACACCTTCGCGCACACGATGACGCACCCGGAATCGGCGGCCGCGCTGTGGGCCGGCGCGGCGGCGCTGCTGGCCTCGGCCGCGGCCGCCGCGGCGGTCGGCGGATCGGTCGACACAGCCGGGCACCTGGCCGCCGCGCCGCGCCGGTCGCAGACCGGAACGGCCGTGCTGGACGAGCCCGAGCCCGGCACCGGCGGCCTGGAGCCCTTCGCCACCACGGCGATCGTCGCGTTCGGCACGGTCGTGGCCGGAGCGCTCGGCGCCGGGTTCCACCGCGCGCTGTCGCAGACCACGGTGATCTCGGCCGTGATCGGTCTGGCCTTCGTGCTGGCGGTCCCGCGGCTCGCGTTCCGCCTTGCCGGACAACGGCTTCCGGCCCTGCCCGCCACGGCCGAGCGCATCCAGGTCGACCTGCCGGCCCGCGGCCAGGCCGACCTGTGGGCGACCTCGGCCCGGCTGGACCGGATCATGGCCGCCCTGCTGCTCGGCAGCGGACTGCTCGCCGTCGGCGGGGCGGCACCGGCCGCCGGGCACGGGGTGCTCGGCGCCCTGGCCGCCGCCGACCTGGGGCTGGCCTTCCTGTTGCGGGCCCGCGTCTTCGCCCGCACCGCCCTCAGGCTCCTGATGCAGAGCATCGGGATGCTCGCCCTGGCCGGCGGTGCCTGGCGCGCCGCCGCCACCGGGCACGCCCACACCGGCACGGTCGGCGTCACCGCCGGCATCGCCGTCGCCACGGTGCTCATCGGGCTGATCGCGGCCTCGGTGGGACCGGCACGGCAGAGCGACGACCCGCCGTACGCGGCGCGCGCCGCCGACATCGCCGAGTACTTCGTGCTGATCGCGCTCGTGCCGCTGGCGCTCGGGGTGCTCGGCGCCTTCGGCTGGGCACGCGGACTGGCGGGCTGAGACGTGGCGACACGGCGGCAGGAGCTGCAGGCACACCGGTTCCAGGTGCGGCGGCTGACCGCGGGACTGGTCGGCGGCGACCCCGGCGCCGCGCAGCCCCCGGCGCAGCGGCTGCGGGCGGGGCTGTTCCTCGGGGCGGCGGCCGGGGTGCTGGGGATCGGCGGGGCGGCGGTGGTCGGCCTGGTCTCACCGAAGACGGACACGTCCTGGCGGGACGGCCAGTCCGTGGTGGTCGAGCAGGGTTCTTACACCCAGTACCTCTTCACCGGCGGCGTGCTGCACCAGGTCCTCAACCAGGCCTCGGCGATGCTGGCGCTGCAGAAGTACGCGGTGCGCACCGTCCCGGCCTCGGCGCTGAAGAACGTGCCGCGCGGGACCCCGGTGGGGATCATCGGCGCGCCCGCGGACGTGCCGGACCCTTCCGCGCTGGCCGGCGGTCCCTGGACGGTGTGCTCCTCGACCGGATCCGACGGCAGGGCCCAGGTCTCCGCGGCGCTCGGCGTCGAAATCGCGGGCACCGACGTGGCCGACGGCCAGGCGCTGTACGTCGGCGCCGGCGACGCCCGGTACCTGGTCTGGGGCGGGAAGCGGCACCTGCTGAAGGCCCCGCTGGCGGCGATGACCGCGTTCCAGATGACCGCGGCGCAGGCCACGGCCGTCGGCGCGGCATGGCTCAACGCGGTGCCGGCCGGATCGGACATCGCGCCGCTGACCGTCGGCGCCCGGACCGCCTCCGGCGATCTGGGGACCGTCGGGGACCTGTACACCTACCAGGACGCCAGCGGCAGCTACGAGTACGTCGTCACGGCGCAAGGCCTGACCCCGGTGAGCCCGACGCAGGCCGCGCTGCTGCGGGCCGGCGGCTCCCCGGCACCGCGTCCGCTGGATCCGAACCGGCTGGTCGCGGCGAAGCAGCAGAACCAGGTGACCGCCGCGCTCCCCGGCGACCTGCCGGCCGCGCTGCCGACGCTCGCCGCAGGCTCCGGTCCGAACGGGGCCGCCGGCGGTGCGGACGCGGTGTGCCTCGAGGAGACACCGGCTGCGGACCCGACGGCCGCTCCGGTCTACCGGCTCCGGTCGGCCACCTCGGCCGCCGTGGACTCTGCCGGGGCTTGGAGCCCCACCGACGCCGCCGACAGCGGCGCCGGCCGCGCGGACCGCGTCCTGGTCCGTCCCGGCGCCGGCGCCCTGGCCACCTCGACGGCCGGCGGCGTGGCCCAACTGCTCAGCGCGGTCGGCGAACGGTTCCCGGTGGCGTCCAAGGACGACCTCGGCCGGCTCGGCTACGGCCCGGTCACCCCGGCGTCCGTCCCGGCCCCGATACTCGACCTGTTCCCCGAAGGACCCGCGCTCGACGCGAACGACGCGCGTACACCTAGGCCCGCTACCGTGTCAGCGCCATGATCGGCCCGACGCCAGCGAGGAGGAAGCGCCGATGGCGTTTGACGAAGACGGAACCGAGCGTGAAACGGTTCCCCTGCCCGATACAGAAGCCGCGGACGACAATCTGAGCTCCGATACCGGACTTGAAGGCGATGTCGACAGCATCACCGTCACGAGCTCCCGCACCGGCGACGGGCCCGGACACGATCGCCGGAGGCCCGCTGTCCCGTCCGGCCGCTCCAAGGGCCTGGTCGCGGCCGCGGTGGCCGGGGTGCTGGTGGTCGTCGGCGCCGTCGCGGCGACCGTCGGCGGCGGCTCGGGCAAGGGCCCTGACAAGTCGGCCGCGCCCACCGCCGGCCTGGTCGGTCAGCAGATTCCCAGCAGCAGCGGCGACAACGGCTACGCCAGCGGCGCCACCGGCGGTTCGCCATGGGTGTGGCAGACCGGGCAGCAGACGGCCAAGTACCCCGGCGCGGCCACCGGGACCGCGTCGTCGGCCGGCGCCCCGAAGCCGACCGGCTCCGGCTCGGTTCCGGGCGCACAGTCCTCGGTCCCGGGGTTGTCGCAGCGCAGCTCCTCCGCGCCCGGTGCCCCGCCCGCCCCGCCGTCGTCCGTCGGCGGGCCCGCGAGCCCGCCGCCGTCGGCGCCGCCAGCGACCGTCACGCTGGTGGCCGGTCCGGGCTGTCCGGGCCTGGCCGGGAGCGGCGGCTACAGCTCGGTGGGTTCCGGCGCCAGCTCCGGCTGGGGCAGCAGCGGCAGTGGCGGCTGGAGCGGCGACGGCTGCAACGGTTCGATGCAGTCGATGCCGATGACTGGCGACTCCAGCAACGGCCCCAACCGCGCGGTGTGGTCCTTCGGCAGCGGGACCGCCGGATTCGCGTCGTGTGTCGTGAGCGTCTACGTGCCCTGGGACGGCAAAGCCACCGACACCGGCGGGACCGCTGCCGGGTACCAGGTCTCCGAGGGCGCGGCTGACACCACTGTCGCCAATTTCACAGTGGACCAGAACGCGACCCACGGGCAGTGGACCACGCTCGGCACGGTCAACGTCGCCGGCGCGAGCGTGAAGCTGCGGCTGCTCGACCACGGCGTGGACTATCCGGCGGGCTGGCGCTACGGGATCTCGGCGGCCAAGTTGCAGTGCACGGCCTGAGCTTCCCTGACTGCCCGAGCTCCCTGAACAGCTTGAAATCCCTGAACAGCTTGAGCCTGCTGTAGAACCCCGGCGGGGGCGGATCCGGCGAGTGGGGCACGCCGGCTCCGCCTCACGCCGCCGTCAGCCGATGGAACGACTCCGGCGTCACCATGCGGTAGCCGACCCCGCGCACCGTGGAGATCATCCCGGGCAGGGCGATCTTCGCGCGCAGCGACGCCACGTGCACCTCCAGCGAACGCTCCGCGCCCTCCCAGCCGGCCGGCCACAGCTGCGCCACCAGCTCCTCGCGCGGCACCGCGCGCCCGAGCTGCCGCAGCAGCACGAGAAGCAGCTGGTACTCCTTGGGGCGCAGATCGATGCGGGTGCCGTGGACCGTGACCGCCCGCGAGTCCTCGACCACCACCAGCGGGCCGGCCGTGAGCCGGCGCGGCGGTCCGGCCGGGACCGGCGGCGCCGTCTGCTCCCGGCCCGGCGCCACCGCCAGCCGCAGCCGGGCCGCCAGCTCCTGCAGGCCGAACGGCTGGACCGCGTAGTCGTCGATGCCCGCCTCGTGCCCGCGCAGCCAGGCCTGCAGGTCCACGTGCTGCGTCACCGCGATGATCGGGGCCTGAGTGCGGCGCCGCAGGCGACGCACATAAGCCAGCACCTCGTTGTCGACCACACCGCAGTCCAGCAGCACCACATCAGCCGCGACCTGCGGATCGGCGTCCGCATCGGTTTCGCGGACGTCGAAACCCAGAATCGCCAGACCGCCGCTGATCGTGCGGCTGCGCCGCCGCCCCAGTCCGGTCACCAGAACTCTCATGAGACCACTTTCGCGGGTGGCTCACCATTTGCTCAACATCTCACGGACCGCCCCTTGTTGCGCATCCGCGGCGCCTGCTGGGATTTCAATGACGACCGGCAGGAACAAGCAGATACAGGAGCCCGCGATGGCTGACCCGACACTCCAGCACGAACACGAAGCGATGACGCAGGCGGCCGGCGAGTTCTCGCGGGCCCTGGACGACCTGAACGGCTTCGTCGCGCCGGTGCGCGCCGACCACGACGCGCTGCAGTGGCAGAGCGCCGCGGCGGACCGGTACCGCGAGCTGTTCGACCAGTGGCTGATCCAGTTCGGCGACATCTGCAAGGCCCTGGAGACCATGCGCGAGGTGCTGGGCGCCAGCGCCAAGGACTACGCCGACAACGAAGAGTGGGCGGTGCAGGTCGTGAAGAGCATCGGCGGCGGCGACGACTACACGGCGGCCCAGAAGGCCCTGCTGGGCATGTGACCCCGCCCCGGACCGCCCCCGCGGCGGGCCCGGCTCGTACCCCGACCGCTCAGCGACCACCCCCGCACCGTAAGGAGACCGTAATGGCTTTCGTCGCCAACACCGACAACATGGCCCAGCTCGTCAGCACCCTGGGCACCGCCAGCAAGAACATCGAGGACCGCCTGGCCCAGCTGCAGGCCTACGGCGACCGGCTGAAGTCCACCTGGACCGGCCCCGCCGGCGACGCCTACGAGACCCAGAAGCAGAACTGGGACCGGGCCGCGAACTCGATGAACGAGATGCTGCTGCAGTTCAACCTGCACCTGAACAACATCACCGACGGCATCGTGCACACCGAGAACACCGCCACCAAGCGCTGGCACACGATGTGACGCAGTTCCACCCGCCGACCAGTCCGCAAGCGTGAGAGTAGGAGAACGGCCGTGACCACCGATTCCGGCGACAGCTGGAGCGTCAGCTCCCACACCGCCATCCCGGGGCCGACGATCGGCACCGTGGCGGCCGACGCCGACGCCATCCGGGCCCTGGCCACCTGGTTCTCGGACACCCTGACCGCCGACGGCGGGCTGTTCACGGCCGGACCGTCCTGGCTGGTGGACTGCTCGGCGACCGGCGGCTACGCCGGCGCACCGCTGCGCTACGACCTGTACGCCGGGCGCAGCTCCGGCAAGGGCAGCGCGATGGCCGGCCCCGACGTCACCGCGGTCGGCATCCTGCCGGGCTACGCGAAGGACGACACGTACATCGCCAGCGCCTACAACCTGAAGAACACCGTCGACACGCAGCTGTCGACGATGTACACGAAGCTGATCCAGGACCCGAACAGCACGCAGATGTCGGACGGCAACCTCTACGTGATGGTGTCGATGCTGGCCGACACGCTGAAGAAGGTCGCCGACGACTACGACAAGGGCGACCAGCAGATCGAGACCGACCTGCAGGCCCTGGGCAGCGCGCTGACGGACAACCTGAACAACTACCTGAACAACCACGGCGGATCCGGAAACGGGAACGGCAACGGCAACGGCAACGGCAACGGAGGCTCGTGATGGCCGACCAGTACACACCGCCTCCCAAGAAGACGCCGCCTCCGCCGCCGAAGAAGACCAGTACGACGTCCACCAGCTCCAGCTCGGACTGCAGCTACACGCTGAACGTCACGGTCGGAAACCCGCCCGGCTCCAGCGACCGGCATGACGACACCACCGCCCCGGCCACCGGCAAGGGCTTCGCCGGCTATACCTGGAACCAGGCCATCACCGCCATCGTCGGCGGCTGCGGCGACGGCTCCTACGGCTCCCTGCCGCCCGAGGGCACCTGGGCCAAGCCGCTGACGCTGGAGACCGCGCACTACGCGATCCTGAGCATCCGCGCGATGCTCGACAACTACGTCACCGCGGTCAACACCGCGCGGGACAGCATCCTGGAGAGCTGGAAGGGTCCGGCGGCGGACGCGTTCAAGTCGGTCCTGAAGTCGTTCACCGACTACGTCACCGCGCTGTCGACGGAGATGCACAAGTACAACGAGGCGGGGCCGAACAACCTGCTGCACATCGCGCACATGAACCAGGCGATGGGCGACGCGGCCGGGTTCATCTGGGCCGGCTCGACCTACGAGGACGGCCACGACCGCAATACCCCGGTCACCCTCAGCGGCGACCTGAGCTACACCGGCACGATGCTCGGCGCCGGCGACGCGATGGTCCAGGCCTACGACGCGGCCCTGACCGCACTCAACGAGTAGCCATGCCCTTCTTCAACATCCAGAACACCAAGTACAAGGACCCGAACATCACCCCGCCCCCGGACGGCGGCGGTGACAACGGCGGCGGAGGCGGCGGGGACGGTGGAGGCGGCGGGGGCGGCGGCGACCTCGGCGGCGGCGGAGGCGGCGGAGGCGGCGACCTCGGCGGCGGCGGCGGCGGTTCCGGCAGCTTCGGCGGCGGAGGCGGAGGCGGCGACCTCGGCAACAACAAGAACCTGCTTGGCGGGGGCGGCGGTTCCGGCAGCTTCGGCGGCGGCGACGGCGGCCTCGGCGGCGGGCTGGGCGGAGGCGGAGGCCTCGGCGGCGGCTCCGGCAGCTTCGGCGGCGGCGACGGCGGCCTCGGCGGCGGGCTGGGCGGCGGCTCCGGCAGCTTCGGCGGCGGAGGCGGAGGCCTCGGCGGCGGCGGCGGCTTCACCCCGCCCCCGGACAGCATGCTGTCCGGCATCCGCACCCCGACATCGGAGTTCTCGTCCCTGCCCCGCGAAAGCTTCGGCAGCGGCGGCGGTGGCGGCAGCGGCTCCTTCGGCAGCGGTCTCGGCGGTCTCGGCGGTCTCGGCGGCCTCGGCGGCGGCCTGGGTGCCGGCGGCCTCGGCAGCGGCACCGGCAGCGCGGGCAACTTCACCGGCACCGGCACCAGTGGCCTCGACCCGAACGCCGCCGACCTGGCCGGCAAGACCGCGGCCGACGAGGCCGCCGCGGCCCGCAGCGCCGAAGCCGGGGGCGAAGGCGGCTTCCCGATGGGCGGCATGGGCGGCATGGGCAGCGGCGGCCAGGGCCAGAACAAGGAACGCGAACGCAACACCTGGCTCACCGAGGACGAGGAAGTCTGGGGTGCCCGCAGCGACGCCCTCGGCGGTGTCCTGGGCGCCCTTCCCGAACCCGGCGGCCGCCGATGAGACGTACCGCGTACCGCGGCCCGGTCAGTACTCTTCCAAGTGCTGACCGGCCGCCGTACCGGCATGTCCGCGCCCGGACGAGCGCACCCCGCCCTTCCCCCGCCGTTCCACGACCACGACCACGACCACAGACTCAGACTCAGACACAGACCACAGACCACACCGAAGGCCCGCGCCCATGACCTCCGGAGCCCAGACCTCCGCCGCCGACGTCCCTCCCGGCCACCCCCGCCTGGCGTTCGACCGCGCGAAGCTCGCCGAGCTCGTCGCCGACTCCGAGCGGCGCATGGCGGTCATCGCCGACGCCCAGAAGCGGGTCGCCGAGCTGGCCGTCAGCGTGCGCTCGCGCGACCGGTCGCTGACCGTGGGGCTGGGCGCCGGCGGCGCGCTGACCGAGCTCACCTTCCACACCGGCGCCTACCGCGACATGGCTCCGGCCGAGCTCTCGCGGCTGCTGCTGGACACCGTCACCGCCGCGCGCGCCGAGTACGCCGCGCAGGTCGCCGACGTCATGGCGCCGGTGCGGGAGGGGGCGGTGCTGCCGTTCGAGGACATCATGGCCGGCAAGTTCGACATCTCGGAGTTCCTGCGCGGGGGTGCGTCGTGACCGACATCCAGGCCGACCCGGACGACCTCGAGAAGCACGGCCGGGCCTTCGACGGCCACGTCGCCGACATGACCTCGGTGCACGACCAGCTGTACGCCCTGCTGTCCGGGGACATCGGCATCGGGAACGACGACTTCAGCCGCGGCTTCCGGGAGAACTACGTCACCCAGGTCCGCAACCTCGCCGACAGCGTCAAGGGCGCGCGCGACGGCGTCCAGGGCATCAGCCTGGGCATGGTCAAGATGGCCGCGGACTACCGCGCGACCGACGACGCCTCGCTCCAGGGCATCACCAAGATGGGCGACAGCCTGAACCTGCCGCCGGCCGCGCCGCACACCCCGGGCAGCGGCACGCACACCACCCCGCACGAGCCCTGACATGGGCATCGACCTCCCCGAGCCGCTGCGCTGGCTCTTCAAGCTCACCGGCTCGGAGTGGCCGGACGCCGACGAGGACAAGATCGCCCGGTTCGGCGAGCAGGTCGGCGGGTTCAGCGACAAGATCGACCTGGTCAACTCCAACATGGTGGACACCGTCCGGCTGGCCAACCTGTCCAACTCGGGCCCGGCGATGACGCAGTACACCGACAACCTGCGCGACGTCGTCAACAACGGCATGCCCGGCATGTCCGTCGGCGCCCGGGCGATGGCCGTGGAGATCCACGACGCCGCGCTGCAGGCCGAGTACAGCAAGGGCACCGCCGTCATCAACATGGCGATCATGGCGCCGATGATCGTCGAGGCCATCGCCAACGCCCCGGAGACCTTCGGCGCCACCATGGCCGTGGCCGAGGCCGGCATCGCCGCGATCCGCACCACCGTGCCCAAGCTGCTGACGCAGATGGTCGAGAAGGTCGTCACCAACACCGTGATGATGGAGGCCGGCGACCTCGCGGTCCAGGGCTACCAGGTCCTCGTCAAGCGCGACCGCTCCGGCTTCGACGGCAACCTGTCGCTGAACACCATCGAGATGGGCGCCATCGGCGGCGCCGTGGACGGCGCGCTCACCGGGGCCCTGATGAAGGGCGCCCCGAAGTTCTTCAAGGCCGCCGAGGCCGGCGTCACCGATGCCAACAAGCTGATATGGGCCCCGCCCAAGTGGGCCAACATGGCCACCCAGGTCGCCAACAACACGGTGACCTCGCTGATCATGGACGGCATCAACGGCCAGCCGATCGACGGCCTGAGCCTGCTGCAGGGCGCGGCCCTCGGCGCCGCCATGGGCGGCCTGCACCACGCTCCCGGCGTCAAGGTGAAGCCGTTCGACGACTTCCACATGAACGAGGACTTCCTCAACGGCGACAGCTGGGTCCGCCCCAACGGTGCCTACGAGGACAACAAGACCGGCACCAACGACTTCTCCTTCAACGTCCGCCGCCAGCCCGGTTCCACCGACGGCACCAAGACCGTCTGGTACGGGGACCCGGAGGTCACGCACCCCGAGGGCACCCCGCCGCTGAACGAGCGCCTCGGCTCGGTCATCGACAAGACGCTGGAGAACCATCCCGAAGGCGCCCCGAAGCCCCGCTTCACCGTGCTCGAAGACGTCCCGCCGGCCCAGCTGGACGGCATCCGCACCCTGGCCGCCGACAAGGGCGTGGACATCGTCGTCCCGCACGGCACCGTCGAGAACGGCCCGAACGGCTCGATCCGCGTCCCCGGCAGCGACGGCGGCTCCGGCTTCCGCATGGTCCGCCCGGACGGGAGCGTCGAGCACCTCGGCTCCGTCTACGACCCGCGCCAGACCGTCGGCGAGCCGATCGTCGGCGGGGAGCCGCCCGAGGCCCGCGTCGCGCTCGGCGGCGGCGGCGAGAAGTTCGTGTCCAAGGAGGTCGCCGGCGAGGGCGACTGCACCGTCGCCTCGCTGGCCGACTCGGCGCTGAGCCAGGGCGTGACCAAGAAGAGCATCCACGCCGAGGGCCTGGACCTGTCGACCGACGGCGGCATGCGCGAGTTCCGCAACCGGATCGCCGACCAGGTCGGTTCCCAGAGCACTGACACGCGTCCCGGCTCCGCCGTCCTGCTCGGCGAACTCTCCCCGGACGGCGCCCGCACCGTCCTGGACCGCATCGGCCCGCCGAAGGCCTCGTCCAGCTCGCATATCGACGCCCTGGACCTGGCCGGCCCGGCCAGACCGCGCGATTTCACCGGCTTCCCGGAACGCAAGGTCACCGATCCGGTCCAGGAACTCTCCCGCCGCCTGGAACAGGATCCCGCGACGGTCCTTTCAGCGCTGGAGGACCACTACACCTCCGACGGCGACAAGGGCATGGCCCAGCTCGCCGCCTACGCGAAGGCCAAGGTCGACGCCGGCGGCGACGTCCCGCAGCACCGCGACCTCCTGGACTACGCGATCCGCGAGCGCACCCTGGCCGAGACCCCGCTCGGCGGCGAGATGCTGCAAGCCGTGGCGCACACGCTGGGCCTGGACGTCGTCGTGGTCAGCGACGACAAGCCGGCGTTCCACCTGAACGGCGACTCCGCCAAGCGCGTCTACATCCACCGGGTCACCACCGAGGACGGCCGCAACCACTACCGGGCACTGCGCCCCGAGACGAAGCCGCTGGGCAAGCTGAGCCGGCGCACCCCGCACCCGCTGCCCGGCGACCGCGCCAAGACCGCGCGGGACGGCTCGCCGGACGGCAGCGGCGAGAAGCCGCGCAGTACCGAGACCTCCGACACCGCCCCGAAGTCGCACATCACCACGGGAACCGGCGGTACCCGGCGGTCCCGCGTCCCGGTATCGTCGCGCGGCGGCCACGGCGCCCTCACCCGCCGCCCCACCGGCTCGGTCAGCAACGCCCTGCACCGCCTGGCCGGCGGCGCGCACGATCCGAACGACCGCGGCCTCATGGCCCCCGCCAATCCGCATCCGGCCGTGCCGCGGGAACCGAACCGCAACGTCAGCGACCTGATGCAGCTGGCCGGCCGCCCGCACAACGGCACGGCCCGGCCCGAGGACGGCTTCGAGGCGACCGGCGGCCCGGACGTCATGGGGGTCCGGGACGTCCCGGCCAAGCCCGGCTTCCTGGGCGGCCGGCGGCTGGACGACCTGCCGCAGGAGAACCTGGACCGCTTCTTCGAAGGCATCGACCTGGCCCGGACGGAAGGCCCGCCGCACGACCTCGCCGATCTGTTCAGCGGCCCCGGAGCCCAGCACGACCCGCCGCGGATCCCGCACGTCCTGCACAGCATCTGGCTCGGCGGCCCGCTGCACACCGGCGACGCGGGCCACCAGAGCTTCCGGGACACGATGCGGGACAACGCCGCCACCACCGGCTTGACCTCCGTGCTGTGGACCGACGTCCCGCGCCACGAGATCGACGAGCTCCGCCGGCAGGGCCCGGACGCCCCGCGCACCGAACGCCAGGAGCAGATCCAGCAGATGCTGGACTGGGCCGGGAACCACGACATCAAGCTCGCCAACATCGACGAGGTCTTCGCCGGCGGCGACCGGGCCGAACTGCACGCCGAGATCGCCACCGAACGCGCCCGCGGCACCAAGTTCAGCTACGCCACAGCCAGCGACCTGCTGCGCATGGACATCATGCACCGCTTCGGCGGCGTCTACACCGACGGCGACAACCGGGCCACCGGACACCTCCGCACCCGGATCGAGGAGATCCAGGCCGACACCGGACACGGGCAGTTCGCCCTGTCCCGGCTGGAGGGCAAGCAGAACAACTCGGCCTTCATCGCGCCCCCCGGCAACCGGATCGTGCACCAGTACCGCGCGACCCTGAAAGACCGTTACGCGCTCTCCCTGAACGAGATCCTGGCCGAGAAGGGCGCGCAGGGCAGGGACCGGCAGATGGAGACCTGGCGGGGCATCACCCGCCCGGCCCGGCTCTACCACCGCAACGTCCGCGCCGAGGTCATCAACCGGACCGGCCCGACGCCGTGGTTCTTCACCAAACTGGCCGCCTCGGTCAGAAGGCCCGAGGACACCGAGAACACCGACAGCGGGTGGTTCCGGGGCATCGACCACGCGGACATCGAGGCCGGCTCGGCGTCCACGTGGGTCCCCGACCCCAACGCCGCGCCGGGCCCGCCGCGCGCCCATCCGGCGCCGGAGCAGGTCGTCAAGGCGGCCGTCACGATCCTGCACCGCGAGGCGGCCAACCGCGAGGGCGTGCTCCACCTGCCCTCGGTGATGGACGTCATCGCCGAGGCCGCGCCGGACCACCGGGACCGGATCTGGCACGCCGTCCTGCACACCATGCACGAGACCTGGCCGAACGAGAAGTATCCGAAGCCTGACATCGTGCTGTCCGGCCGCTTCGAGAACTCGCAGCGGAGCAAGGACCCGCTCTTCCTCAGCCAGTCGGTCCCGCGTTCGGTCAAGACCTACCTGAACGACAGCGGCCTGTTCCCGCGGGGCACCCTGCACAGCGCGGCCGGATACGACCCCACCACGCCCGAGGACAGGTGGCTGCGCGAGGACATGGACAAGGCGGGGTTCGGGCACCTGCCCATCGAGGACGCCCGCGACGTCTACCAGCTCCACAAGGGCTTGTTCGGCAGCGAATACCTGAGTGACAAAACAGAGGTGGACCAGACCGTAAAGGTCCTGGACCTGCTGCGCATCACCTCGCCCCGCAGCGACCGCACCGACCCGCTGTGGGCGCACAAGGCCCTGCGCGACCTCGTCGAGTTCCGCATCGGCGACAACGGGAACTACAACGCCGCACACCTGCCGACGCTGCTGGCCGATCACGGCCACATGATGCGCCGCAGCCAGCGGACCCAGGCCGAGTACCGGCGCCTGTCCGAATACGCCAGAGCGATCCCCGAGGGCCAGGACCCTGAGAGGTTCGCCCGCAACATGAGCCCCCGCCCGCCGGGCCGGGGCGGGATCCGCGCGCTCTCGGCACGCGACCACGACCGGCGCTGGGACCGCGCGGTCGACGTGATGGCGCTGCGCACCCAGATCGGCCACCTGAGCGCCAACCAGGAACGCGGCATGTGGAAGCTGATCGGGCTCTACCACAAGACCGCGGACCGCGCCGTCTCCACCAGGCCGCTGACGCTCGACGACATGGCCGACTTCCGCCGCCGGCTCACGGCCAGGCACCCCGAACTGGGCACGATCACGGACCCCGGGGCCTGGACCGTCGCCATGGCCGACCGGACCTTCCGGCTGAGCCCGGAGTCGGGCCCCTTCAGCCTCAACGACCTGGTGCGGGACGCCCGGCGCAACCCGGACCAGCCCTATCAGCCCCCGGCCGCCGAAGACCAGCACTACGGCACCTCCCACCCCGAACCACCCGCGACCCGCAAGCAGTTCAAGGACGACGCCGCCGAGACCCGGCGCGAGTTCGACGAACTCGGCCCGCTCGTCGCGCACCTGCCGCCGGCGCACTTCCGCGACCTGATCGCGAACGCCGGCGACGCCACCGAACACGCGCGGCGCCAGGAGATCCTGCGCCGGCTGCACGTCAACGTCGCTCATCTGGAGCCGGCAGACCTGCGCACCGCGATCCAGGGTTCCCGCTTCCACCGCCGGCTGTCCGACCAGCTGCGCGCGTACGGGCCGGACCCCGAGGTCGAAAGGCGCGACCTGCCCGCGTTCCAGGACGCCGCCGAGGCCGACCGCTTCCGCGCCGAGTACGTCGAGGCCCGCCCCGACGGCAGCGGCATCTGGATCCGCGATCCGCAGTCCCAGCACGACATGCAGACCCGGCACACGTCCACGACGATGCTGGCCGACCCCGGCCACTTCTCCGTCGTCCTGCACGGCTCGCCAGAGCAGGTCCACGTCGGCAAAACCACGCTGAGCGCCCGCGACATGGCCAACCTGCTCCAGCACACCCCGGAGTGGAAGGACGACCCGCGCCCGATCCGGCTGGTCGCCTGCAACACCGGCGAGCACGACGAGGGTTTCGCCCAGCAGCTCGCCGACCTGCTCGGGGTCGAGGTCAAGGCGCCGAACACGGTCGTGTGGGGCGTGCGCGACGGCAAGCCGTACGCCAGCACCCTGGTCCGCCGCCCCGACGGCACCTACCGGCCGGTCAAGGAGACCGACGGCGCATACCGGGTGTTCTCGCCGCGCACCGTGAACGCGGACGGCAGCGCCGGCCGGGCCCCGATCCGCCTGGACTCCGCGGACCTCGGCCGCAAGCCCGCGCTGACCGTCCTGAGCAGAGCCATCGCCGGCCCCTTCGGCGACACCCTGGCCGGCGCGGACCCGGTCACCCAGAAGATCGTGGGCGACTGGCAACACCTGATGCGCCAGACCGGCGGGGACAGCGAGAAGGCCTTCGACGTCTCCGAATCGGCCCGCGACGCGCTCGACAAGGTGCTCACCCCGGACACCATCCAGTGGATGGAGCAGCACGCCCCGGCCGGTTCCGAAGTGAAGCAGGCCCTCGACGCGCTGTCCGACGCGCGGAGCCGTCCGGACCACGGCGCACCGCCTTCCGGATCGGACGCCGCCTACGTCTACGACCCGGTCACCGCGCACGCGAAGAGCGCCGGCCTGTCGGTCGATCCGGTCACGGCGCGGCAGTTGTCGGCGGTCCACCGCGCGCTGTTCCCGGACGCCGCGCCCTCCGACACCGCCTCGATCCGCCAGGCGCACAACGTGCTGATGCTGGCGCGCGCCGACCGAGGGAACGGCGTCGTCAGGCCGGCGCATGTGCAGGACGTGATCCGGCACCGCTTCGGCCCCGATGCGACGGCCACGCCGGAACGCGTCCGGAAGCTCAGCGACGAGTACACCGCGCTCAAGACCCTCGGCCCGGTCGACCAGCACGCCTGGCGCACCCACCTGGAGTACCGGAAGGCACGCGACACCCAGGCCGGTGACGTGCCGCGATCCCTCACCGCGGACCGGCCGCCGACCGAACGCGAAGCACGCACGTGGACCGACGTCCTCACGGTCGCCGACGGCATCGGTTTCCATCCCGACCTCGACCACCCGGGCGCGGAACTCAGCGCCCTGTGGTCGGCGGTCGAGGCACACCGCGAGGTGCTGCCGGCGCATTCGGCGGCGCTGGAGCGGCCGATCCGCTACGCCGACATCGAGGACCTCGGCCGCCAGCTCGGGCTGTACCGTGATCGCGATCGCGCACCCGGCGAATCCCAGCTCGACTTCGTGCAGCGGCTCAGCACGAACATCGGCTCGTTCCGCGCGGCGCACCCGAACGAGCGCCTGTCGGCCTCGGCCATGGAGCGCCATCTCGCGGCCCGCGACGAGACGCCCGCGCCGGCGCCGCGTCCGGCGCGCACCGCCGCGCCCCCGCGGCCCCGCACCGAGATCACCGACGCCCAGGCCCGCACCCTGTCCGACAGCCTCGGCGGCTTCATCCCGCCGGAGGGCCTGAAGAAGCTCGCGGCGGTCAGCCTCAAGAAGTTCCCGGCCTTCACCGACCCCCGCCGCGAACCGCGGGTCTCGGACTTCACCGACCTCGTCCACCAGCTCCTCGGCCCCGGGCACGACGTCGAGACCGGCGTGGCCACGCTCGCGGCGGCGGCGACCCGGGCCCGCAGGCCCGGCAGCCTGAGCGCGCTGGACGGCGCACTGTTCCACGACGACGGCGACTTCGTCCGCGCGCCGTGGTCGCGGGTCCGGTACGAGGCCTACGTCCCGTGGTCCGACCGGCACACCATCGAGCGCGACGCCGCCCTGGTCTACTACCAGGCCTTCGGCGAGCACGCGCCGGCCGACCCCGACGCCGGCACGGTACGGAACATGCGCCGCGCCATGCAGGTCGCCAAGCTCGCGCACGCGTCCTACGACCGGCGCGGCCAGAGCGACCCCGAGACGTTCTACCGGCAGCTCGGCGACCGCCTGCGTCCGCTCGACGGCGAGAGCGGCACCGGCGCCGACTCCTTCCGGCGGCTGCTCACCGCCGCCGGGTCCGGCGACGGCCGGTATCAGCACCCCGACTTCCTCGCCGGGCCGATGCGCCGCCGGCTCAACGGCGCCGGCACCCCGCGGCCGCCGCTGGGCCACGGCCTGCCGCCCGAGCACATCGCGGCGTCCCGCACCCACGCCAAGGAGCTGCCGGGGCTGTTCACCCCGACCGAGTTCGGCGGCCACGAGCAGATCGAGACCCGCCTGCGGGCGCTGATCCCCGGCCGCGGCCCGCTGCACTTCGAGGTCGGGCTGCCGACCGAGCTGCGCGAGGGCTTCGGCGCGATGGCCGACAGCGGTCTGACGCTGCGCGTGACCCGCGACGGCCACGCCTACGACGCGCGTCTCAAAGCCCTGCTCAGGACCGGCCCGGAGCGGGTCGAGGAGTCGCAGGCCACCGCCAAGAACGAGAGCCGGATGTTCCGCACCGGCGACGACGGCGGCGGCAGCCACGGCACCAGCCGCACCCTGACCGTGGACGGCGGCCTCAAGACCGGCTTCGGCCCGCTGAGCCTCGGCGCGAACGCCGGCGCCTCGCGCATCCGCAGCCGGGAGCTGACCTCCTCGGAGGCGTTCGGCGGCGACATCTACCTCGACCCCTCCGACGGCACCGCGCGGCACACCGTCCAGACCCAGGTGCACATCGAGGTCACCGACACCGCGACCGGGCACTGGGTGCAGGACGTGCCGCCGGCCGACGGCCCGGCGCACACCGTCGAGCTGCGGATCCAGGAGCACCTGACCGCCACCGAGGGCTTCGACAAGGAGCCGCGCGCCGTCACCCGGGCACTGGACGACCCCTCGATCGACCACCTGCTCGCCGAGCGGACCGGCTACGGGGACGAGCTGAAGCACCGGTTCCTCGCGGATCTGCACGGCAAGGGCCTGGTCCTCGGCGACAAGGGCCGCGCCGACGTGGACGCCTACTTCGCCGAGCTCTCCTCCCCGCACAACGTGGCGGGTCTGCACAGCACGGACCCGCTGCGCCGGGCCGCGCTGTCCACGTCGGTCACGGCCGAGGACGGCGCCGGCACGAAGATCCCGATCACCCTCGGCGCGCACGCGATAGCCAGGACCCTGACCCAGGTGAGCGAGTCCCGCGCCGGCCTGAAGATGGACACCGTCGCCCGGCACACCGTGAAGCAGGGCGTCAGCACCGGTCGCGGCGGCGGTCTGCCGGCCAGCCTGACCGCCGGCGGGAAGTCCCACGACAGCACCGCCACCCTCGGCGTCAACGGCGCGAGCACGCGGACCGAGAACGCGAGCCTGGAATCGGCGTTCACGGTGACCCGCACGGTGCGCGCCGAGGACACTAACGCGTCCTACCAGATGGAGTCGCAGCTCGATCTGCACGTCGCCATCGGCGAGGACCGGAGCGAGCACTTCAGCGTGCCGAACGCCACCGCCTGGATCCGGCTGCGCACCGCCGACCACGCTCGGCTGATCAGCCAGGACGGGACGCCGGAGCGCAAGCCCGCGTCCGCGGACGCCGCGAGCCTCGACCCGCACCTGATGACCTCCGAAGGGCTGCCGCTGGGCCAGGTCAAGAAGCTCTCGAACCTGGACGGCCTGTACCGGGACCTCACGACCAAGCTGGCCGACCACCTGCCGGAGGAGGCGTCCGGCGAGCTGGCCGCGCTGTTCCGGCACGATCCGGCCGGCTCCTTCCTGCACGGCGCCGACGACAAGCACGAGAACTGGCGCCGCATCGTCTCCGCGGTCTCCGGCCCCGGTCTCGTCCAGCGGGCCGACGCGCTGACCGGCGAGGGCGTGACGGTCAAGCTCCGGATCGACGGCAAGGACGTGCCGCTGCGGCTGTCCCTGGCCGACCTGAAGCCCGCCGAGGCCACCTCCCTGGGCACCGACGACAAGCTGATGCCGATCTCGGTCCACCAGGCGTCGCAGACCTCGAGGATCCGCAGCTCCCGGCAGCAGGACCTGTCCCTGAGCAGCTCGCTCGGCCTGGGCAAGAGCAACGGCCTGTTCAGCGCCACGATCAGCGGCCGGGAAACGAAGGCGGCGCGCTCGACGGTGTCCGGCGGCGTGCGGCAGTACACGCGCAGCCTCAGCGGCAGCACGCTGTTCGACGTCGGCGGCAGGCTGGGCTGGAGGCTGGAGCACCCGGAGAAGCCGATCGAGGGCGGGGTCGACGGCGGCCTGCACCTGTGGGTGTCCTCGGACCTGGTCAAGACCACGGCCGGGCTCGGCAAGCCGCTGCCGCTGCGTCCGCTGGCCGCGCACGAGCACTCGCCGCTGACCACCACGCCCATCCACATGGCCGTCACCGGCGGCGGGATGGACGCGCTGCGTACCGAGATCGCGAAGAGGAACCCCGACCTGTCCCACGAGTTCGGCACCGGCCGGTTCGCCGCGGAGCTGCCGCTGCTGTCCGGCGGCGGCGTGCGGGTCGCGCCGGGCGTGCACTGGGACGTCACGCCGACCGGGCGGCCGCAGGTCCTGAAGACGATGGCGGTCTACGTCGAGAGCCACGGCGAGGCCGGCACCATGGTGGACCACGACCTGGAGGTCCGGGCCGGCAAGGGCGGCTCCGGGTTCGGCGGCGGCGCGGGCGACGACCTCACCGGCGGCGCCACCGTCAGCCACTCGCGGGACACGGCCCAGGGCTCGAACACCGGGCGCGGCGAGAACACCTCGCGTCTTATGACCGCCAAGACTGTCCAGATGGCGCTGGTGCGCACCCAGGTGCGGCACCGGGTCACCGGCGTCGGCGGCCCCGACGACCGGCCGGTCGAGACGGTCGGCGAGACGCTGGTCATGGTGCCGCTCAGCGAGCTGCACGACCGGCGGGACCTCTTCGACTTCCCCGCGGACGACGCCGAGAAGATCTTCGAGGGCTTCAAAGCCCCGGGAGAGGGCGATCCGTCCCCGGCCCTGAAGTCCGGGATGCTGTTCGGCCCGGTCGGCGCGCGCCCGGACGGCGGCCTCGGCCTGGAGGCGACGGCCAAGGCCGACGCGGCGTTCGGCGACCGCGACCTGAACGAGCAGGTCCGCGACCTGCTCCAGACCCCGACGCTGGCCTCGCAGATCCGCAAGCTCAGCGACGGCGGCCTGACGCATCCGATCGTCACCGTGAGCGGCGGCCGGTACGAACTGCGCATCCAGGCCAGGACCGTCGGCCGCCCGGTGCTGCACGACACCAACGCCACCGGCGGCGCGAAGATGTACAACGCGGACGTGGCGACCTCCAGCGAGCGCTCCGGCAGCTCGCAGACCACCTCCGGCGCCGCGACCTTCGGCGTCGACACCCCGCACCTGACCGCGACCGCCACGCACACCCGCTCCGGCGGCTCCGCCGACGTCCAGACCCGGGCCCGGCGCGACATCGAGTCCGAGGGCCTGCGCTTCTCGGGCGATGTGGTGGACGAGTACCGCCAGGACGTCGAGTACACGTACACGATCACCCGGCTCTCGCACCCGCTGTGGAACCTGCACTTCGGCGACCGTCCGCCCGAGACGCTGCAGAAGACGGTCGGCGGCAGCTACGTGAGCGAGGTGCGCGTCTTCGAGCGCACGACGCACACCCTCGACAGCCACGACACGCCCGAGACGCCCTCCCCGGCCGAGGGCACACCCGGCGCCCGGCCGAAGCTGCCGGACACCACGGTCGCCCTGGACTGGCACGGCCAGGAGAAGATCAGCACCCTGTTCCGCGAGGCCGGCGGCACCGAACAGCGGCACGCGCCCTCGGACGCCGCGGTGCTCAGCAAGGGCACCTTCGGCGCGTCGCTGCACGAAGTGCTCAAGCCCGGCGGCGCCGAGTTCCGCGGCGTGGACCTGGCGGGGCGCACGCTGATGATGAAGCGCGGCGTCCTGGTCGAGGGCACACTGAAGGCGCCGAAAAGCGTGGCGTTCCTCAAGAGCGGCGCCGAACGCGAGTCCTTCAGCCACCGCGACGTCGGCACCACGACCGAGCACACCGCCAGCACGAAGCAGGAGACCAAGGGCCAGATCTCGGCCAGCGGCGTCACCCCGCACGGCGTGACCGTCGGCGGCCGCGCCGGCGTCGGCCGCTCCGTCGAGGAACGCGAGAAGACCAGCGAGACGCACAGCACCGAGACCCGGCCGCGCTGGGACCGCCAGCCCGGCGGCCTGTTCGCGGTGCACGTGCCGATCGAGCTGAAGCTGGACTTCGGACGCGGCGGCGCCCCGGGCACCACGACAGTCGACGTGCTGGTGCACGTGGACGCGGCCGGGGCGGAGGCGCTCGGGGTGCCGGCGGCGAAGATTCGGGAGCTGCGGGGCGAGCCGGAGCCGGTGGCGCCGCCGGAGCCGCCGCGCGAAGAGCCGGCACCGGTCGCACCGCACGAGCCGCCGAATGATCAGGCCCCGCACGACCAGGCTCCGCACGACCAGGCCCCGCACCCCGAGACCGAGCCCCCGCGCGAAGAGCCGGCCCTGGACGCGATCCCGCTCGATGCCGCGACCCGCGACGAGCTCAGCCGGTTCACGCCCGATGAGCTCACCCAGCTGGAGAACCTCGCCCGCGACACCTCGCCCGAGGACTTCCGCCGCCTCATCATGCGCATCAGCCTGTCCCCCGGCACGGTTCCCGAAGCCGCGCTGCTGGAGCGGGTCCCCGGCCTGCAGTCGCGGGACCACGTCCTGCATGCCGTCCACGAGGTCCGTGGCCCGGAACCGGAACCGGCGCCGCCCACCGTCCCCACCCACGCCTCCGTCGCCCCGCTCGTCGCCCCCTTCGCCCACCCCACCGACGGCTCCGTCACCGTCCACACGATCCCGGCCGGCACGACCGTCTACCGGCTCGTCGACATCCGCACCGCCGTCGCCCACCTCAACGGCCGCATCGAGCCACTGAACAAGCTCGGCTGGATCCACCTCGGCCGCGGCCTGTACACCGCCGCCGACCGCGAGGGCGCCGACCTCTACAACGACGCCCGCTTCGACCGCGTCATGCTCCGCCTCACCCTGCGCCGCGACATGGTCGGCATGGACATCCGCGAGTCCGGCACCAACGCCGCAGAGATCGGGCACCAGCTCGGCGAGCAGCAGGAGAACGGCACCGTCGACATCACCGATGCCGGCCGGCGACTGCTCGACGCCTCCGACTTCGTCGCCGTGCACACCGGCCAGGACGCCCCGCACGAGATCAAGTTCCACGACGGCGCCCTCGAGCACTTCGACGTGCATCCCGACGACACGAACGTCGCCGGCTACGGCGACGGGGTCCTGGCGGTGTACGGCGACTGGGGCCAGCGCTCCGAACACCTGCCGCTGGGCACCGACTACGTCCTGAGCACCATCGGCCGCCTGGCGACCGGCGCGGACCTGCCCTGGCACCAGGTGACCACCGGCCACGTCCACGAGGTCGCCGACGCCATCGGCCTGCCGCACGACCGCCTCGGCGAGCTCGCGGAGCTGATCCCGACGCACCTGCCGGACACGGTCGAGGAACTGCGCGAGGCGTTCCAGGAGGGGGAAGCGCACCCCTTCGCGGTCATCAAGCAGCACCAGGACGACGTCAAGCTCGTCGGCGAGGCGCTGGCGAACATGAGCAAGTCCAAGTACGACGAGTTCCGGAGCCAGACCGGCTACCAGGACGTCGCCGACAAGGCCGCGGCCGTGGCCCGGCAGACCGACGACCGCGGGCACCTGGCCGCCGTCAACGACCTGCACGCCGCCGTCGAGAGATACACCGACTCGCTGCCGCCCGAGCAGCAGCAGAGGTTCGAGCACACCGACCTGTACAACGCCACCGGCCAGGCCTACGCCCGGGTCTCGATCGTCGAGCTGCGGCTGCGCCGCGACGCCGGTGCGTTCCAGGTACACGTCGGGCACGACTTCGCGGACCCCGCGGCCCGCACCGCGTGGGTCGAGCACTTCCAGAAGGGCTACACCGAGGGCACGGACGACGTGCTGTGGATCCGCAACCTCAAGCACGACTCGGACAAGGGCCTGAAGCCGGCGATCGAGGCGATGAAGGCCGGCCCCGACACGCGCTACTTCACCGTCGCACTCCACGGCTCGCCCGGTTCCACCCACGTCGGCGCCGGACACCTGTCGGTCAAGGAGATGGCCGCCCTCATCCGCGCGGACCAGGGCTGGTCCCGGAACCAGCGGCCGATCCGGCTGTTCTCCTGCTACACCGGCATGGACGACCACGGATACGCCCACGAACTGGCCAAGGAGCTCGGCGTCGACGTCATCGCGCCGAACGACAAGGCGTGGGCCGACAAGAACGGCAACACGTACGTCTCGGAGAACCTGTACAAGTACGACGCCAACGGCGTGCCGCGGCCGACGCCGAAGCGTAAGCAGCCTGATACCGGAGCCTGGCGGCGGTTCTCGCCGGACGGCGGCGTCAAGCTGGAGCTGGCGCCGGGGCAGAAGCTGGGGCGCACGTCCGCGCTGACGCTGCTCACCCGGACGCTGCCGCGCACCGACGACGAGATCGAGACCTGGCCGCAGGAGGCGCACGAACCGCTGCGCGCGCTGGCCGGCGTCATCACCACCACCGGCGACTCGCTGTTCGAACGGCACCTGATCGACCAGCACATGAACAAGATGCGGGACGATCTGTCGGACCTGTTGGACGACAAGACGGTCGAGACGCTGGCCAAGCATGTGCCGGCGGATCGCGATGACATCCGGGAAGCTCTGCGTCAGCTGGCGCCGGACACCTCGGATCCGGACGCGTCGCACAACGAGCCAGTGGATCCCGTCTCCTTCGCGCTCGACGATCCCGAACAGGCCCAGCAGGCACTCACGGATCTCACAACGCGGCTGCAGAACGACGAACACGTCTGGGTCCACGTCGACGGCTCGCCGTTCGCCCGACGAGTGACCCTGGTCAACGGGGAGCCGCACGTGGGAACGACCCGGCTCACAGCCGGCCACATGAGCCGGTTCGAGAACGCCCAGGGCTTCGATCCCGAGGACCGGCTGTCCCTGGACGATCCCCGCAACCCCAAGCCTGTGCAGGTCAAGACCAACGGCAACCAGCGCATGCTGTTCCACAACAAGTCCCTGATGCTGGGCCACTTCACCGGCGACATCGTCCGGGACGGCGCCGCGACCCGCTTCGGCAACCAGCACCTGACCATCGACAAGGCGATGCCGGCGCTGTTCGCCAAACTGGCGACCCAGGACCCGGCGGAGGTGCGGACGTTCCTGGCGCTGGTCCACCACGACCGCCACCTGGCCGCCTCGACACTGACCGACAACGGCTTCGTCGCCCCGGCCAACATCCACTTCCGCCGGGCCACGGCCCAGCAGCGCTCGATCGCCCTGCCCGGCTGGCTCGGCGACCAGGCGCACCAGGACAACCCCCCGCCGGACCCGGAGCCGACGGAGGTGACCACGGACGTGACGTACGCGCGCTTCCGCGCCTTCGTCGACACCCGCCTGGCCGACCTCGACCTCCCACCGGAGGACCGCACCGACCTGATGGCGTCGCTGGACTGGACCGCGACCCGCTTCGACCCGGACCCGGACGGGCTGACCGCCGCAGACCGCGACGCCCTGTTCGCGGGCCTGTATCTCAACGCCGGCGAGCGCCTGGACTTCAGCAAGAAGGCGGTGGTCCTGCAAAGCCTGTCCGGGCACGAGGTCCCGCTGCCACTGCGGTTGATCGTGCGCGACACGTCCAAGCTGAACACCCCCATGCGCAATGCCCTGACCCGGCTGCGCGCGGAACTACCCGCCGGCTCCCCCGCCCAGACCGCGATCCAGGCCATCCTGGACCACCCGGACCGGGAGATCCGCCCCGCGGCCCCGCCCCTGAACGCCGCGATATCGGTGATCATGGATCATTACTGGCCGACCATCCTCAGCTGGATGCCCGCGCCCTGACCGGAATAGGAACAGCGACGACCATGCCGCCCACGACCCGCATCGCTAAAGTCTTCGACGGCGCCACCGACGGCGTCCCGTACTACCTCCCGAACCACCCGCGCCTGACCCCGGCCGAGCGCGACCAGCCCCTGGCCTACCTCGCGGCGGGCACAGCGCTGATGATGACCACCGCGTCCGAGCCCGACTTCGTCGAGCCGAACCGCGGCGAGGTGGTCCCGATGAACTTCCGCACCGACGGCACCTGGGTCTGGAACGACGCGCTCGCCTACTACCTCGCCGAGTACGGCTTCGCGCCGGAACCGGACTTCCTGGCCGCGATGGAAGCGGCCGGATGGACGTGCCCGACGCCGGATGCCGAGGTTGTTGAGCGCGCGCTGGAGGAGTTGTTCGGGGAGTAGGGGTTCAGTACCACCCGGTCGCGTCCACCACATCTTCCTCCGCCAGAGGCTCCCCCGGCCCGACTCCAGCCGTGATCGCCAGCCGCCTCCCCCGACTCCCCCGACTCCGCCGCCTCTCCACCTCGCGCCGGACCCACCCCGGAATCAGCGCCGCCGCCCCGCCGCCGATCAGCAGCACGCCCGCCAGCGCCCGCGTCTTGCGCACCGGCACCACCGTCGTCGACGGCTGGACCAGCAGCTGTGTCCGGACCCTGTCGTTGGCGTCGACGCCGACCCGGTTCTGCAGGTCGTCCAGATCCGCGTTCAGCGCGCCGAGGAGGATCCGCAGGGACGACGCCGCCGCCGGCACGCTCGGTCCGTCCGCTGAGATGTCCAGGCGCGGCAGCCAGTAGTAGGGCTCCTGCGTCGTCCCGCTGTTGCGCGGAGTCAGCGAGTACCCCGCCGACATGCCCTGCGCGTGCAGCTGTGCCGCGCTGGAATCGCTCGACAGTCCTTCGGCGATCAGTGCCGCGGTCGCCGCCAGCGAGGCCTTCTGGTCCGAGTACGGGTTCGGGTTGTCCTTCGCCTGCTCGAGCGAGGGTGCCTCCACCTCGACCACGGCCTGGGCACGGAAGCGGGGCGCCGGGTGGGTCGCGTAGTAGCCGCCGAGCATGGTCACGGCCAGGATCGGGGCCGCCAGCCATGACGCCCGCGCGCGCCGCCGTACCGCGTGCGCCAGGCCGGCGTCGCGCCGGTCCGGTGACGCCACGAGTTCGTCCCGCGCCCTCACAGCAGTCCCCCATCCGCTTGGCCGGGCGCCTGTTGGAGCGCCCGTGCCGACCCCCTCGATGATGCAGGGCGGGGCGCGGCGCCGGAACCCCGAAAATGGGGGGAGATCCCCACACGGACGAGCTCGTCCGTTTCCTTCCCCGTGATCTGATACGGCCCTATCATGGACCACCGTCGGGTTTCGTCTGGGATCCGGCGCGCGAGGCCGAACGCGAAACGTGGGGGGACCATGGATCTCGGCACGATGCTGCGCGTCATGCTGCGGCGATGGTACGTGTCCATCCCCGCACTGTTGGTAGCCATCGCCCTGCCCGCGGCGGCGTGGACGATGATCTCCTCGAAGTATCAGACCACGTCCACCATCAGCCTGCTCAACTCGCCGGCGGGGTCCAGCGCCGATCAGGGCACCGGCAACCCGTTCCTGGCGTTCAACAGTTCCCTGACACCGATGGCCGACTTCCTGGCGCGCCGGCTGAGTTCGGACCAGACGGCGACCGATCTGGCGGGCAAGGGTGTCACCGACGCGTTCTCCGCCGAGCTGGCGCCGAACGCCTCGGGGCCCTTCCTGACCATGACCATGACCGGCAAGGACCCGAACCTGGTCATGACCGAGCTGCAGACCTTCGACCAGTACGCGATCAGCGAGCTCGCGGTGATCCAGACCAGCACCACCTCCTCGCTGCCGGCCTCGACGCTGATCCGGGCGGTGGTCGTGGTCCCGCCGCAGAAGCCGACGACGTCGATGAAGTCGAAGTTCGAGGACGTGGCCGGGGCCGGCGTGTTCGGCCTGGCGATCCTGTTCCTGTCCGTGTTCGGCAGCGAGGCCGTGGCGCTGCGCCGGGCCCGTGAGCGGGCCGGCCAGCCGCGCCGCCGGTCCGGTTCCTCTGCCTCGCACGCGGGCTCGGGATCGGGCTTGGGATCGGGCGCCGGCACCACCGCCGGCGTCGGCGTCAGCAACGGCAACGGCAACGGCGTCGGCAACGGAACCCTGGCCCGCCGCGCCTCCGCCTCCGCCCCCGCCCCCGCCCCCGCCCCCGCCCTGTCGTCCGCAGCGCAGCTGCCGCACTACCGCGACTCCGAGTTCGACGCGGAGTTCGAGGCGGAGCACGAGGACGAGACCGAGCCGTGGATCGACATCGAGCCGCTCCCGCTCGAACACCTCGCGATCACCGATCGCGACCCGGGCCCGCGCTGAGGAGGCCCGAGAAGTGAGCGCTCCGGCGCCCCCGCGACCCCGCCGCCGGACCGCCGGGGACTCCTCCGGCAGCTCGGCCGGCGACACCGCCGGCCACCGCCGGCTCCCGGCCCTGTCCCGGCACCGCGACCCCGCGGTCCTGCACGCGAAGCCGTCCCGCTGGGACGCCACCTCGGTCCTGACCGTCTACGCCACCCTGGTGATGCTGGCCCCGGCCACCCAGACGGTGGCCAACCTCGGCGCCCTGGGCGCCCCGGCGACCGTCTTCTCGGTGCTGGCGTTCCTGTGGTTCCTGGCCGGGCGCCTCACCGGCCGCCTCAGCGTCGACCCCGGATCGGGCTCGGTGCGCAAGGCGATGTGCGTCCTGGCCTCCGCCTTCACCATCTCCTACATCACGCTGGCGGGCCGCTCGGCCAGCACCCTGGAGACCCAGGCCGCCGACCGGGCCCTGATCCTCATGCTGATCTGGTGCGGCCTGGTGGTCGTGGCCTCCGCGGGGATCACCGACCGGGCCCGCCTGGAGACGCTGCTGCGCCGCCTGGTCCTGCTCGGCACGATCGTGGCCGTGATCGGCATCTTCGAGTTCTTCTCCGGCTGGCAGTTCACCGAGCACATCGTCATCCCGGGGCTGGCCACCAACGTCGACCCGGCCGCCACCGGCGCCCGCGGCGGCCACCTGCGCGCGCAGGCCACCACCACCCAGCCGCTGGAGTTCGGCGCGGTGATCGCCGTCCACCTGCCCTTCGCGCTCCAGCAGGCCGGCGACGCCTCGAAGTGGGGCCCGGGGCTGCGGGACAAGCTGCGCCGCTACGGCCCGGTGACCGTCATGGTCATCAGCCTGCCGATGACGGTGTCCCGCACCGCGATCATCGGCCTGGTCGTGGTGATGGCGGTGCTGATGCCCTCCTGGCCCAAGCACCGCCGGCGTCCGGCATACCTGATATCGCTGGTCGGCGCGGCGGCGGTCCGGGTCCTCGTCCCGGGGCTGCTCGGCACGATCCTGGTGCTGTTCTCCTCGGCCTCCGGCAACTCCGACAACAGCTCGCAGGCCCGCACGAAGGACTACGCGGGCGTCACGCCGTACATCAAACAACGGCCGTGGTTCGGCCGCGGCCCGTCCACGTTCATCCCGAGCCTCTACCGCTACACCGACAACTACTACCTGCTGGCCCTGGTCGAGGTCGGCATCGTCGGCGTCCTGGCGGTCCTGGTCGTCTACTTCACCGGGATCCGCGCCGGCCGGCTCGGCCGCAGGCTGAGCGTGGACGAGCCGTACCGCGACCTCGGCCAGTGCTTCGCCGCGACGTTCGCGGTGATGTTCTTCATCAGCGCCACCTTCGACACACTCAGCTTCCCGATGCTCAGCGGGTTGCTCTTCCTCTTGTTCGGTTGTTCGGGTGCTTATTTAGGCATCGCCCGGTCGGAAGCCGCCGCCAGAGCTCAGACAGGTGCCCCATGAGCCAGTCGCAAGTCGCCCCGGACGCCGGTTCGGAACCCGGGGGTTCGGAACCCGCTGGTTCGGAGACCGCCGGTTCCGAACCCGCTGCTCCGGAATCGCTCGGCGACCGTGTCCGCTCCGCCGCCAAGTGGAGCCTTATCAATACCCTGCTGATCCGCATCGGCACGTTCGCGACGGGCGTGATCCTGGCCCGCGGCGCGCTGACGCCCCGAGACTGGGGGTTGTACGCGGTCGGCGGCGTCGCGCAGGCGGTGCTGCTGTCGTTCAACGAGCTGGGCGTCAGCCTGGCCGTGGTGCGCTGGGACCGCGACCCGCGCTCGTTCGCGCCGACGGTCGTCACCCTGGCGACGGCCTCCAGCACGCTGCTGTACGTCGGGCTGTGGTTCCTGGCCCACGACATCGCGGTCATGCTCGGCTCCCCCGACGCCACCGGCGTGCTGCGGATCCTGTGCTTCGCCGTGGTCGTCGACGGCGTGGCCTGCGTCCCGAACGCGGTGCTGATGCGCGAGTTCCGGCAGCGGGCGCGCCTGACGATCGACCTGCTGACGTTCGTCGTGAGCTCCGGCCTCACCCTGCTGCTGGCGTTCCGCGGCTGGGGCGCGTCCAGCTTCGCCTGGGGCGGCGTGGCCGGCGTCATGGTCGCGCTGATCGGCTGCGGCATCGCGGCCCCCGGCTACCTGCGGCCCGGCTGGGACCGCAAGGTGGCGCGCGAACTCGTCCACTACGGCGCGCCGCTGGCCGGAGCCAGCCTGTTCGTCCTGGCGACGATGAACACCGACAGCGCCGTCGTCGGCGCCACGCTCGGCCCGGTGGCGCTGGGCCTGTACCGGGTCGCGTTCACGATGTCGAGCTGGCCGGTCCGCGCCATCTCCGAGACCGCGCGCCGGGTCTCCTTCGCGGGCTTCTCCCGCGCCGCGGTCTCCGAGCAGACCCTCACCGACGGCTTCACCGGCGGCCTGTCGCCCCTGCTGATCGCCTCGGTCCCGGCCTGCGCGCTGCTCGCGGCCCTGCCGGGACCGATCATCCGCTCGGTCTACGGCGACCAGTGGACCGGCGCCGCGGGAGCCCTGCGCTATCTGGCGATCCTCGGCCTGCTGCGGATCGTCTTCGAGCTCTGCTACGACTTCCTGGTCGCCGCCGGCCGCTCCCGGGCGCTGCTGACGGTCCAGGCCCTCTGGCTCGCCGCCCTGATCCCGGCCCTCATCATCGGGGCGCACCGCAACGGCATCAGCGGCGTCGGCGCGGGTCACATCGTCGTCGCCGCCGCGCTCATCGCGCCGGCCTACCTCCTGACGCTGCGCGCCGTCGGCATCCACCCCCTGCGCATCGCCGCGGTCACGTGGCGCCCGCTGCTCGGCGGCGCGGCGGTGGTGGCCGTGGCCGTCGCGGTGAACCACGTCGCCGGAGACTCCGACGCCGGACTCGCCGGCGCGAGCCTGGTCGCGATGGCCGCGTACGTGCCGATCGCGGTGCCGGCATCAGTGATGCGGCAGGTGTCGGGGACGGTGGCGTCGCGGTTCGGCCGGATCGGCAGGCGCCGCAAGCCCATTGCGCCGCCGATCGTCGTCGACGAACGGCTCGCTTCGGGGGAGTCCGCCTCGGCCTGACAAACGCGATCGTCTTCGAACTCTGTTGCCAGCTCGCGCACAGAGACGTAGCGTCCTGAACATGAGTGTTCAGTCTGGCGCCTTGAGCCGATCCCGCCGCGCCGTGAAACGGCCCCTGCTCGACGTGGTGGCCGAAGTCCTCCTGGCGCAGCCCGGCGCCTCGCTCGCCGAGGTGGCCGAGGCCGCCGGGATCAGTCGCACCACGCTCCACAAGCACTACGCGACGAGGGACGAGCTGGTACGCGCGGTCGGCGTGCGAGCCACGGACATCTGGGAGCAGGCGGTCGACCGGGTCGCGGACAAGCCCGGCACGGAGGCGGGCCTGCGAGAGTTGCTCGCCGCCATGATCGAGAGCGGGCCGCAGCTGGCGTTCCTGTGGCGCAACCCCGTCCTCGACGGTGATCACGAACTCATTCAGCGCTACATCGACGTCGAGAACCGCTGCCTGGCGGTCCTGGATCGCGCGCGCAAGCAAGGCCTGCTCGCCGCCTCCACGCCCGACTGGTGGCTGCTGCAGACCATGCACGCGCTCGTCTACACCGCGGCGGAGGCTGTGCACGACGGAAAGCTGGCGCCGCTCGACGCGCCTGATCTCGCGCTCAGAACGCTGCTGCACGGACTGGGTGCGCGGGGCGTGCAGGAGGCGTCGGCATGAGCAGGCTCACGCAGACAGCCGGATTCGTCGCATCGCTCTACACACAGCGTGCCTTCACCCACTATCTGGCCTACGTACGACACGAGCCGATGGCGCAGCTCGCCACCCGCAAAGGCAGCCAGGACCCGTACGCGATCTACCGGCAGATGCAGCAGAACGGGCCGCTCTACCTGACGGCGCGCGGCAACTGGTCCACGGCGAGCCACCGGGTGTGCAACGCGGTACTGCGCGACCGGAAGTTCGGCGTCATGCAGGACGAGTACCTGGACCTGTCGTTCCTCGGCATGAACCCGCCGAACCACACCAGACTGCGCCGCCTGGCACAGCCCGCCTTCAGCCCGAAGACCCTCCCGGCCTTCCGCGACCGCATCGAGAACACGGTCGCGGACCTCCTCGACCGCGCGACGTCCCGCGGCGGCAGCTTCGACCTCGTCACCGATTTCGCCGCGCCGCTCCCGATCAGCGTCATCACCGAACTCCTCGGCATCCCCGACGCCGACAGCCGCGAGTTCGCCGAACACGGCGCCGTCGTCGGCGGCGCACTCGACGGGGTCAACTCGCTGCGCCAAGCGGCACGCTTCCAAGCCGCACAGGCAGCGCTGCACACCCTGTTCGAGAACGTCTTCGAGCTCCGCCGCCGCGAACCGGCCGACGACCTGATCAGCCGCCTGCTGGCGGCCGAAGGCGACCAGCTCCAGCCGAGCGAGCTGGAACCGATGGTCTTCCTGCTCCTGATCGCCGGCTTCGAGACGACGGTCAACGTCATCGGCAACTGCGTCCTGGCCCTGCTGCGCAACCCGGAACAGTGGGAAGCCCTCCGCGCGGACCCCGAACGCCTGGCCCCCCAAGCGGTCGAGGAGGCACTCCGCTACGACCCACCGGTTCAGGGCACCAGCCGCATCGCCCTGGAGGACGCGGAACTCGAAGGGCGGCACGTCCGCCGAGGACAGACCGTCTTCACCATGATCGGCGGCGCCGGCCGCGACCCCGAGGTCTACGACCACCCGGACACCTTCGACATCGAACGCCCCAACCCCGCCGAACACCTGGCCTTCTCCAGTGGCATCCACTACTGCGTGGGGCAACCGCTGGCCCGCATGGAGCTGACCATCGCCATCCAGATGCTGGCGGAGCGCATGCCGAAGCTTCGGCTCGCCGGGCCGGTGCGGCGGCGGAGGACGACGACGATCAGGGGGTTGCAGCGGTTGGTGGTGAGTGCGGACTGACTCTCCGGCGAGCGGTGGGGGCGGTGGGGGCAGTGGGGGCGGTGGGGGCGGTGGGGGCGGTGGGGGCGGTTGCAGCGTGGTGCCATCCGACCGCACCGCCAGCCTCCGGCACCGGCACCAGCACCAGCACCAGCACCGCCACCAGCCGCGAGGCGCTCCTATCCCCTACCACCCCCGCCGCCGCCAAGACTGCCACCACACCCACTCCCGCCCCCGGTTCACCGCCGCGCTCACCACCAGCGGCCGCAGGTACGGCATAGCCCGCTCCCCGACCGTCCGCCGCACCCGCAAGCCCGCGTACTCCGGCAGCCGCCGGTACTCCGGCCAGCAGTCCTCGGCGAAGGCGATCAGCTCCGTCACCGGAACCGTCCCCGTCAGCCCCTTGTCGTACGCGCGCACCGCTCGTCGCAGCGCCTGCCGGGCCAGCTTCCGGCGCATCTCCGCGGCCCAGGCGTCCGCGTCCGGCAGTGCGTCGCCGCACTTCACCAGGACCGACTCGAAGGCAGCACGGCGTTGGCGCAGGTCGTCGAGCTGGCCGCCGAAGTCGACCGTCGACATGTTCGCGCCGTGGCGGCGGTAGTACGCCTGGTCCGCGCCGCGGATGTGGCCGACGCCGGCCACCGAGGCGGCGCGCATCCACATCTCGATGTCGCCGGAGTGCGGGAGCGCCGGGTCATAGCCGCCGATGCGCTTCTGGACCGAGGTGCGCATCACCACCTCCGGGGACGTGATGCAGCCCTCCGCTGTGCGGAACCGGCGCCGCAGCCACCACAGTCCGGGCCGCACCGCCCACTCGCCGCTGCGCCAGTCCGCCCCGCGCGCCGGCGGCAGCGACGAGCCGTCCTGGAAGGTCAGCGGGTGCCCGTACACGAAGCCGACCGAGGGGTGCGCGTCCAGCAGTGCCGTCGCGCGCACCAGGGCTCCCGGGGTCAGCCGGTCGTCTGCCGACAGCAGGACGCTGTAGTCCCCGTCGGCCCAGTCCAACAGTCCTTCGTTGTACGTCGCGATGTGGCCCCGGTTCACCTCGTGGACCGCCACCGAGATGCGCGGGTCCGCCGCCGCCAGTTCCCGCGCCTTGTCCGCCGAGTCGTCGGGCGAGCAGTCGTCGATGATCAGGACCCGTACGTCGACGCCGGGCTGCTCGTCCAGCACGCTGCGCACGCAGTCGGCCAAGAAGTGCCCGTACCGATAGCACGGGATCACGACGCTGACACTGCCCATAACACTCCGCCCGATTCACAGAAACTGAAACACGACTAGCGAACAAGCAGCCGGCCGAGCCCTGCGCGCAACCGCGACGCGCGACCCGGCCGGCCACCTCCTACTTGATCCCCGGCTTGTTACTCCGGCTCCCATACGAAGGGGACGGCAAGACTCCCGGCGCCACACCCAGAGGCGTTCCCTGCCCCGGCAGCGCAGGCGAACCGCCGGTCACCGTCGTCGGCGCGATCACCCACGTCAGCGGCGGCGTCGGATCGTCGTTGTCGACGTTCGCGGTCACCGTCACCCGGTACGACGCGTCGCGCGGCAGCATCCCCGAGGGATGGAACGCCACGATGTGCGTCGCCGGATCGAAGGTCACGTACCCCGGCATGACCGTCCCCGACGGCCACTCCTGCCCCGGTACCGGCGCCGCCGTGATCACGGTCATCTTCACCGACGCCGGATCGGCCGTCGCGGGAAGCACCGTGGTGATCGGGTGCGTCGGATCCATCACCGGGTCCTTGAGCAGCGTGATCTTGTTGCCGGACGGCGTGGCCGCGGATCCCGCAACCGCCGCGCCCGCGCCCGCCACCGCGGCACCCGTCACCCGGCCGCTGATCACCCGCGCGCTGGGACTCGACAGCTGCGACGCCGCCGGGCTGGCGGCCGGGGCGGTCGTCTGGAAGATCGGATCCACCCAGTAGTTCGTCGCGTTATAGGTGTTGGTCGGGAACGTGGCCGTCGACCCGTACGAGTAGAGCCCGTTCGTGGTTGCCGGCGCGGTGAGCGGATAGTAGTTGTGCGGGTTGGTGAAGTATCCGCCGTCCGCCGCGTAGTGCCCGGCAGGCGCGTGGTACGAGACCACGTACGGCGTGTTCGCGGCGATCGAGACCGGGGTCGCGAACGTCAGCGTCTGCCACCCCGAGGCGCTCTCGCCGGTGAACGTCCCGGTCGCCAGTTGCTGGCCGGTGGCGCTCCACAAGGTGCCGGTGTGCGTGCCGGTGTTCGCAGCACTCTTATAGAACCGGAGCCCGGTCACGTTCCCCGCCACCGACGAGGAGAACTTCACCCCGAGCTCCACCGAGTTGCCGTCCCCGGAGTCCGCCGTCGTCGGCACACTCGACGTCGGCCACAGCGTGCACGGGCACGAGGGCGCCGGCATCGTGGCGGCGGTCGTGAACTGCCACGTCGCCGCCGCGCTCATCGCGTTGCCATAGGCGTCGTCCGCCATGAGCGAAGCGGTGTACCCGGTGCTCAACGCCAGCGGGCTGTCGGGGGTGAACACGATCGTGTTCGTCGACGACGTGTAGCTCACCGAGCCGGGCACCGAGGTCCCCGTCCCGTCCTTCACCGTGAAGGTCGCCGTCGTCGGGTCCATCGAGGCGCTGAACGACGCCGACACCTGCGTCGTCGGCGACACCGCGGTCGCCCCCGAGCCCGGGGTCGTCGAGGTCACCGTCGGCGGCGTGGTCGGGATCCCGGTGTTGTCGAACACCGGGTCCACCCAGTAGTTGGTGTCGTTGTAGGAGTTGTTCGGGAAGGCCGTCGAGGATCCGTAGGCGTAGACGCCGTTCCCGCTGGAGCTCGTCGACTGCTGCGCCTGGATCGGCGGCGCCCCGGCCCCGCCGGACGTGAAGTACCCGGCGTCGGCCGCGTAGTGCCCGACCGGCGCGTGGTACGACACGACGTAGGTCGTGTTCGCCTTGATCGACACCGGCGTGGTGAAGTTCAGCGTCTGCCAGCCCGGCTGCGTCACCGTCGCCGTCGAGGCCGGCGTGGACGCCAGCAGCAGCCCGTTGGAGGTCCACAGGCTCGCCACGTGCGAGCCGGTGTTCGCCGGGCTCTGGTAGAAGCGGACGCCGGTGATGTTGCCGGCGGTCGAGGTCTTGAACTTGGTCCCGACCTCCACCGACGCGCCGTCACCGCTGTCCGGGTGGGACGGCGACGCGGTGGACGGGAAGATCACGCAGGGGCAGACCTGCGGGCCGACGGTCAGGCCGACCGACTGTTGGGCTCCTATGTCCGCGTTGTCGTCCTCGGAGCGCACCTGGATCTGCGCATTGCCCATGGTGGTCGGCGTCCAGGCGTAGCTCCAGGTCACCGCGCCGCCGGCGGTCTGCGTGGTGCTGGCGGCGTTCCACGTGGTGCCGCCGTCCACCGAGACCTCGACCCGGGCCACGACGGTCCCGGGCGACGGCGCCGCGGTGCCGGTGGCCGTCAGGGGCTTGAGGACCTGCACCGTGGTGCCGGAACTCGGAGCGGTCACGGTCGTCGTCGGGCCCGGGGTGCCGGCCGGCAGCGCCGTGCCGGTCACCAGTCCGGACTGCGGCGTGGTCGGCTGCTCCCCCTCGTCGGCCAGCATGTTCATGGTGGCCTGCTGGACGTCCCGGTCCACCGTGGTGGTCTGGTTCGGCGGGTTCGGCGGGTTGGCGACGCCGGTGTTGTCGGTGTGCAGGTTCGTCAGGCCCCAGGACCACTGGACCGTGGCCGTGCCGAAGACCAGCGCATGCGACGTCTGGTCGCGGAACTCCACCAGGCTGTGCGTGGCCTGACCGGTCGAGTAGTCGTTGCCGTAGTCGGTGCGCAGCTGGTCCACGGTCAGCGTCGTGGAGGACAGGTCGATCTCCCCCGGCGGCCGTGTGGAGTCGGCGTAGTCCGAGTCCCATTCGTAGCCCAGCAGGCCGTAGGGCGTGCTCTCCGAGCCGTTCATGAGGCTGGCGACCGAGGTGTGGCGCCAGACGCGCAGGTCGGCGTACTGCGACGAGAAGGTGATCGGTGAGTACTGGTTCGCGTTGACCGAGAACAGCGTGCCGGTCAGCTGGTCCTCGGGCGCCGCGCCGGTGCCGAGGCCGTGGGCGTCCATCCAGGTGCCGGTCCACTGCCCTGTCGGGTCGGGGACGCCGTCCACCGGGTTGGTCCCGTACAGCTTCGTCATCTTGTACGTGGTCATGGTGCGGTTCGGCGTGTTGGACCCGTCGATGCTGTTCTCCATGCGGGTCCGCCAGAAGACCTCGTTGCCGGACATGAAGATCTGGTTCTGTCCGGCATGCCGCGCCGCCATGACGTTGTTCCACTGGGCCTGGTTCCAGTACTCGTCATGGCCCGAGGAGATGAACACCTTGTGGTTGCTCACCGACGCCGCGTCGGTCGTGGCGTCGATACCGGAGATGTAGCTGACGTCGTAGCCGTTCTCCTCCAGCCAGTAGATCAGCGCGAACTCCGAGCCGAACACGCCGTTCTGCCCGATGTCCGGCAGCGGCCGGTTGTAGCTGACGCGGTAGGCGCGGCCGTCCGGCGCCGGGCCGTTGCCCACGTAGACGTCCTGGCCGCCGAAGGTGTTGTAGGCCTGCCAGGTCTGGTCGGAGGTCTGCACCACGACGTCGCTGTGGTGCGCGGCGTTGTCCGGTTCCCGGACCACCACCGGCACCGGCATGTAGCCGATCAGCGCGTCGGTGCTGTCCCACTGCTCCAGGGCGACGATGTAGACCCCTGACACTGCGGTGGAGGGCACCTGGATCGCCACGGTGGTCGGCCAGTTCCCGCAGTCCACCAGACCGGTGGACTTGTCGGAGTCGCAGGCCGGCAGGGTGTTCGTGTAGTTGGCGGGGTAGGTCCCGGTGGAGGTGTTCATGCTCCACGACATCGCCCGCGAGCCCTTGCCGCCGTAGTACCCGAGGCGGTCGACCTCGACCGCGTACTTCGTCGGGGACTCCACCTTCAGGCTGATCGTGCCGCCCGGCAGCACGCTCTCGGAGGTGGTGAACCCCTGGATGTCCCCGTAGGCGCTGGTGTACGTCGCCAGGTTCCCGGCGCCGTCGGTCAGGTCCTCCACGCCGGTGGTCTGCTGGTTCTCGCACGCCACCGCGTTGGCGCACGCCGCGGCGGGCGCCGGCCCGGCCACGCCCCACACCGTCACCACGGAGGCGACCGCCACCGCGACGACCGCGTAGGCGGACTTCCTCAGCCCTCTGTAAATCCTGTTGTGCGCCATGGTTCCGCGACCTCGTTCGCAGTGCTCTGTCTTGCTACAGACGGCCCCGGTGCGCCGGAAGCGCCCGGGCCAGGGCGGCGACGACGCTCTCCTGCTGCTCCCGCATCAGATGCGGGTGCAGCGGCAGGGAGAGCGTGTGCGCCGCGACATGTTCGGCGTGCGGATACGACGCTTCGGTGGCGAACGCGCCGGTCCGGTGGAGCGGCACCGGGTAGTGGATCCCCGCGCCGATGCCCTCGGCCTCCAGGGCCGCCAGGACCGCGTCCCGGTCGGGGACCTGGACCGTGTACAGGTGCCAGACGTGCTCGTTGCCCGGCAGCACGGTCGGCAGGGTGACGTCGTCGAGGTCGGCGAGCAGCTTGTCGTAGTACGCCGCCGCGGCCTGGCGCGCGGCGTTCCACTCCGGCAGCCGGCGCAGCTTGGCGCGCAGGACCACGGCCTGCAGCGCGTCCAGCCGGCTGTTGACGCCCGCGATGTCGTGCGCGTACTTGACCAGGCCGCCGTGGCTGCCCAGCTTGCGCACCGTCCCGGCCAGCTCCTCGTCGTCCGTCAGGACCGCCCCGCCGTCCCCGTAGGCGCCGAGGTTCTTGCCGGGATAGAAGCTCGTCGCGGCGATCGCCCCGGGCCCGGAGCCGGGCGTCCGGCCCAGGCGCGTGGCGCCCTGGCACTGGGCGGCGTCCTCGACGATCCGGATGTCGCTGCCGGCCAGACCGGCTCGCAGCTCGTCGACCGGCGCGAGCTGCCCGTACAGGTGGACCGGCACGATGGCCTTGGTGGCCGGCCGGATCGCGGCCAGCGCCGCCGGGACGTCGAGCAGGCAGGAGGCCGGGTCGCAGTCCACGAACACCGGCTTCGCGCCGATCCGGGCCACCGCGCCGGCGGTGGCCGCGAAGGTGTTCGCCGGCACGATCACCTCGTCGCCCGGCACGACCCCGACCGCGCGCAGCGACAGCTCGACGGCGTCGGTGCCGTTGGCCACGCCGACGCAGTGCGCGACGCCGGCGAACGCCGCGTACTCGCGTTCGAAGGCCGCCACCTGCGGGCCGCCGACGAATCCGGTCGTGGCCAGCACCTCGGCGAACCCGGCCTGCACCGCGTGCGCGACCTCCGCGTGCGCGGCGGCCAGGTCGACCAGGGGTATGCGCGGGCTCATGGATCAGTCCTCCGGTCGACGGCGCCGCACGCACGGCGCAGTGAATCAGGGTTCGATGAATTGGGGCGGGGACAGTGACGGCGAGGGCACGGCATCGCGCCCCCGCCGTCTTGCCGCGACGTGTTCATCGCAGCGCCGCCCGGTGCGCTAAGGACTCCGGGCGGGCGACGTCCCGGAGTTTGCGGGCCGGATTCCCGACCCACACCTCGCGGTCCGGCACGTCCTGGAGCACCACGGATCCCATGCCCACCTGCGACCAGGCCCCGATGCGCACGCCCTCACGCACCATGGCCCCGGCCCCGATGTAGGCACCCTCGTCGACGACCACGCCGCCGCCGAGCTTCACCCCGGAGGCCAGCGTCGCGTAGTCCCGGACCACGACGTCGTGGGTCACCACGGCGTGCGGCATCACGGCCACGTGCCGGCTGATCGTCGCGTCGGCGGTCAGGACCACCCCGGCCAGCAGCACCGATCCGGCACCGACCGTGGAGCTGCGCGACAGCTGCGCGAAGGGGTGCACGATGGTCGCGTACCGCCGGTCCGGCAGGCCCAGCCGCTCGACGATCCGGGCCCGCGCGAAGTAGTTGCGCGGATTGCCGACGCAGACCACCAGCCGCACCTCCGGCAGCGAGCGGATCAGGTCGATGGGCCCCCGGACCTGGTCGGCGATCGGCAGTCCGGGCAGCGCGTCGTCGAGGAAGCCGGCGAAGACGTCAGAGCCCGGATACCGGTCCCGGAGGGCTTCGGCCGTCTCCCGGCCGAAGCCGCCGGCCCCGGCGATCGCGATCCGCAGCTCGGTCACGAGGCGGCCGCCTTCACGACGGCCACGACACGGTCCTGCTGCGCCGCGGTCATGCCGTGGAACACCGGCAGGATCAGCGAGTTCAGGCTCAGCGCCTCGGTGGCCGGCAGCCGCGGCGTGCTGACGTCCGCGTACGCCGGCTCCATGTGCGCGGCCATGATGCCGCGGCGCGCGGAGACTCCCGCGTCGGACAGCCGGAGCAGCAACTCGTCGCGGGAGACCGGGAACCGGTCGTCCAGCCGGACCCAGAACGACTGGTAGTTGGTCCGGCCGTATTCGGGGTCCGTCACCGGCGACAGCCCGGGGATCCCCGCCAGCTCGCGCTGGTACCGGGCCGCGATCTCCCGCCGCTCGGCGACCGTCGGGGCCAGCTTGCGCAGCTGCACCAGCCCCACCGCGGCCTGGATGTCGGTCATCCGGTAGTTGAACCCGGTCTCCAGATACGCCTCCAGCACCGGCTTCGCGCTCGCGTGCCGGTCGGCGGCCGAGACGTTCATCCCGTGCTCGCGCAGGCGCCGCATCCGGGCCGCGGCCTCGGCGTCGTCGGTGGTGACCATGCCGCCCTCGCCGGTGGTGAGCAGCTTGCGCGGGTGGAACGACCACGCCGCCGCCTGCGCGCCGGCCCCGACCGGAGCGCCCCGGTAGCGGACTCCCGCCGCGCACGCCGCGTCTTCCAGCAGCGCCAGACCGCGCTCCCGGCACAGGCCGCGCAGCGCGTCCAGGTCCGCCGGCACGCCGCCCTGGTGGACGAGGATCACCGCGCGGGTCCGGGGAGTCAGCACGGCGGCCACGGTCTCAGGGGTCAGATTCCCCGTCGCGAGGTCCACATCGGCGAAGACCGGGACGGCGTTCACGTAGCGCGCGGCGTTCGCCGTCGCGATGAAGGACAGCGACGGCACGACCACCTCGTCGCCGTCGCCGGTGCCGACGCCGAGGGCCACCAGGCCGAGGTGCAGCGCGGCGGTGCCCGAGCTGCAGGCGACGCCGTACGCGGCCCCCACCTCGGCGGCGAAGGCCCGCTCGAACTCGGCGACGCGCGGCCCCTGGGCGACCCAGCCGGAGCGCACCGCCTCGGCCGCGGCCTCGGCCTCCTCCTCGCCGAGCCACGGCACCATCACCGGGATGCGCGCCGCCGCCTCGGCCTCGGCTTCGGCCTCGGTGACCACAGCGCTGCTCATGAGGGAGCTCCTTCGACCGCGGCCCCGGAGGCCGTCTTGGCCGCCGCCGCGGCGCGCACCGCCGCCGCCGCGACCCCGGACACCGGCGCCGGCTCGGGCGCCGCCTCCTGCTCGCTCCGCCACCACTGCACCAGGTCCGTCAGCCCCTCACGCAGCTGCATCTCGGCCTTGAACCCCAGCCGCGACTCGGCCTGCGAGATGTCGGCCAGGCGCCGGGTCACGCCGTTCACGGCCCGCGGCGGCCCGTACTCCACCGGCAGATCCGAACCCATGACCTCCAGCAGCGTCTTGGCCAGCTCGTTCAGGCTGGTCTCGACCCCGCAGGCGACGTTGAAGACCTCGTCGGTCAGGTCCGCGGCCGCCGCCAGGACGTTGGCCCGCGCGATGTCCGCGACGTGCACGAAGTCCATCGTCTGCGTGCCGTCTCCGAGGATCAGCGGCGGCGTGCCGGCCGCGATGCGCTCCATCCAGCGGATCAGGACCTCGGTGTAGAGGCCGTGGATGTCCATGCGCGGGCCGTAGACATTGAAGTACCGCAGCGCGACGTAGTCGAGCCCGTACATGCTCTTGAAACTGCGGAGCATCGCCTCGTTGAAGGCCTTCGCCGCGCCGTAGAAGGTGTCGTTGTTGTAGCTGTGGTGCCGCTCGTCGGTCGGGAAGTGCTCGGCCAGGCCGTAGACCGAGGCCGAGGAGGACGCCACGACCTTCTTCACCCCGGCCGCCGCCGCGGCCTCCAGCACGTTGAACGTGCCGTCGACGAGCACCTCGTTGGCCAGCCTCGGCTCCTCGGCGCACTGCGTGATCCGGATCGCCGCCAGGTGGAACACCACGTCGGTGCCGGCGCTCAGCTCGGCGAGCAGGTCCCGGTCCCGGATGTCGCCCTCGACGATCCGCACCCGGCCGCCCGGAATCGCCGCGGCCAGGTTGGCCCGCCGGCCGCGGACGAAGTTGTCCAGCACGACCACCGACTCGCAGCCGGCCTCCAGCAGCCGGTCCACGACATGCGAGCCGATCGTCCCGGCGCCGCCGGTGACCAGCGCCCGGCTGCCCGCCAGGGCGACCGCCGCGCCGGTGTTGTGCGTGGTGCTCATGCGCCCTCCAAGGCGTCGTCGCTCACAGCCACGAGGGCTCCGTTCTCGGCGAGGCTGCGCGAGGCGGCCTCGAGGATCCGCAGGACCCGCAGTCCCGCACGGCCGTCGGTGGCCGCCGGCGTACCGGTGCGCACGGCGCGGGCGAACTCCTCGACCGCCACCGCCAGCGCCTCCCGCTCGTTCAGCGCCGGCGCCACCATGTCCCCGGTCCGGTAGGACACCAGGGCCGCGCGCCGCTGGTCGGCGCCGAGCTCCTCGGGCCGGGCCAGGTCCACACCGCGGTCGAAGACGCTGACCCGCTGCGCCGGGTTCAGGTCGTCCCAGACCAGCGTGCGCTTGGAGCCGCCGACGATGGTGGTGCGCACCTTCGTCGGGGACAGCCAGTTCACGTGGCCGTGCGCGATCGCGCCGGAGGACAGCGACAGCGTCAGGTACGCCACGCAGGTCCGGCCGGCCCCTATCGGGTCCGCGCCGGTCGCGGCCACGGCCACCGGCTTGACGGTCTCCGGGAGGATGAAGTCCAGGATCGACAGGTCATGCGGGGCCAGGTCCCACAGGACGTCCACGTCCGGCTGGATCAGCCCCAGGTTGATCCGCACCGAGTCGACGAAGTGGACCTCGCCGAGCTCGCCGGAATGAATCAGTTCTCTGATGGCCAGCACGGCCGGGGTGTAGCAGTAGGTGTGGTCGCACATCAGCACCAGGCCGCGCTCGGCGGCCTCGGCGACCAGTTCGGCGCCCTCGGCCTCGGTGGCCGCCAGCGGCTTCTCGACCAGCACGTGCCGCCCGGCGCGCAACGCGGCCATCGCCACGTCCCGGTGCGTGCGGGCCGGCGTCGCGATCGCCACCGCCTTGACGTCCGGGTCGGACAGCGCGTCGTCCAACGCACCGCTGACCCGGACGCTGGCGTACGGCGCCGCGACCTTCTCGGCCCGCGCGGTGTCCAGATCGATCAGCCAGCGCAGGTCCCAGTCCGGCGAACCCATGAGGTTCCGCACCAGGTTCGGCCCCCAGTACCCGGCGCCGACAACAGCGATTCCCGGCCGCTCCGCGGCCGATGATCCCCCCGACATTCTCAGTACGCTCCTTTGCCCTTGACGACGGCCGAGCCGGTCCGCAGCAAGATCTCCGCGTCCAGGCCCAACGACCAGTTCTCGACGTATCCCAGGTCCAGCCGGACCGCGTCCGCCCACGCCAGGTCGGAGCGGCCGCTGACCTGCCACAGCCCGGTCAGGCCGGGCTTGACCAGCAGCCGGCGGCCGACCTCCTCGCTGTACTTGGCAGCCTCCTCCGGCAGCGGCGGACGCGGCCCGACCAGGGCCATGTCGCCGCGCACGACGTTGAGCAGCTGCGGCAGCTCGTCCAGCGAGTACCGGCGCAGCACCGCGCCGACCTTCGTCACCCGCGGGTCCCGCCGCATCTTGAACAGCAGGCCGTCGGCGTTGACGTTCAGGTGTGTGAGCTCCTTCTTCGCCGCGGCCGCGCCGTTGGACATGGTGCGGAACTTGTAGAGGACGAAGTGCTCCCCGCGCAGGCCCACGCGGGTCTGCCGGAAGTAGATCGGACGGCCGTCGCCGACCAGGATCGCCACCGACACCGCCAGGAAGATCGGCGCCAGCAGCAGGATGCCGATCGCCGCCATCACCCGCTCGCCGAGTTCCTTGGGAACGCGGGAGCCACGCGACAGCTTGGGTGCGCGCACGTGGAACAGCGGGACGCCGCCGTCGCGCCGGACCGCCAGCCGCGCCGGCGCGATCTCGCTCAGGAACGGGGCGACCAGGATGTCCGCGCCCAGGCCGGCCAGCCTCCAGCCCAGGCCGCTCAGTGCCGCCGCCCCCAGATGCGGGCCGGGCATCAGCACCACGACCTCGCACCCGGTCACCTCCAAGGCCGTCGCGACCTGCTCGGCGTCGCTGGGTCCGCCGTGCGCGGTCAGCGTGCCGACGTTCAGCGGGTCCAGCGGGTCCTGCGGAGTCGGCGGCACCGACCCCGAGGCCGTCGTCAACGGCGCACCGGGCGCGGCGGGCCCGGCGACCTCCAACGAGGCCACCGCCCGCAGCCCCGAGCGCTCACGCCGCAGGATCGCGGCCATCGCCGAGCACTGGATCGCGCTGCCAACCAAGAGAGCTGGCCTTGAGGCCAGCCCCGTGTGCCGTGCTTGCAAGGCGCGGAACGCTTTGCGGGCTAACAGCGACGCGACCGCCGCCGTGGGCGCTGCCAGCAGCACCCCACGCACCAATCTGTCGTTGCGGGCGACCAGCGCGCACAGCGCCGACAGCGCTGCCATCGCGGCCAGGCAGGCCCGCAGAATCCTGTGATACTCCTCGGTCCCCGGCCCCACGTGCCGTCGCTCGTACAGCCGGTGCGCACCAGCGGCACCGACCCACGCGACAGGCACGGCGACCAGCGCCGGCCAGTCGTCCTGGACCGGGACCGCCAGCCATGTGGCCGCCGTCGCGCACGTCCAGTCCATCGCCACCAGGAGCGCCGTACCGGCGCGCCTGCCATAACCAGATCTCGCTCGTGCGACACGTACTCGCACAAGCGGGCTCTCCACGCCCGACCCGACCGCCATGCCGAAATCCCCCCACGGAATCCGTCCGCACCGCTCGATGCCTACCGCCCCGCACTACCCCGGCCATGACCGCTGCGTAACCGCACGAACACTTGTGAACGGAAAGCATGGTAGTGGGCTGGGATACTTCGCGCGAGATGTACCGGAGAGTTATCATGGCTAACACTTAGCGTCGTTCTGCTGTTATACGTACTGTGTCCAGACATGGTCGCCTGTGGGACAACCACCGAAGCCCAGCCGGGCCGGTGGAGTGGGGGGATGAGGATGGCGCGTAGCGCGCTGCGCTGGGGCAAAGACACACTCAACCGAATGATCGGATGGCAGGTGATCTTTGAGATACGCAACAAAACCTTGAAATGGCCGGGTGTGCTTCGGATGCGTCGCTTCGAGGACCGAGAAGTGAAACGCCTGCGGGCTGTAGCGCCGCTTTTGTCGGCACGGGTCGCCGTGGTGATCCCGACCTACCGCCGGCCGGAGGGACTCGCCGCCGCGGTGGACTCTGTACTGGGGCAGACCTGGTCGGACTTTGTCGTGGTGGTGGTGGACGACGGCGGAGGCGGGCTGGAAGCGGCCAAACTTCCGGACGATCCGCGACTACGCACCGTGTCGCTTTCCGAGAATTCACATGTCCTCGGCCTGGTCCGGAACGTGGGAATACGGCTGACGGAATCGCGCTACGTCGCGTTTCTGGACGACGACAATATCTGGGAGCCAGAGCATTTGGCCCTGACAGTGAAAACCCTGATGGATTCCCCGCGCCTGTCTGGCGTATACACCGCATTGCACCGGGTTTTGCCGGACGGGTCCGATCTGGACGTGTTGTCAGTGCCCTTCGACCGCAAGCGCGCGTCCTGGGACTCGTTCCTCGACTGCAACGCCTTCGTGGCGGTACGCAGCAGAGCATTGATCTTCAGCCGCATGCCGCGGCCCATCGGCCTGCTGCCGCGCGAGGACTGGGAAATGATGTACCGGTTCACGCGCCGCCACCGCATCACCCACCTGCCGTCGCCGACGGTCCGGTACTTGGTGAACCCGTCGAGCTTCTACACACAGTGGGACAAAGACGACAAGGGGGAGAGCGAATGAGCGCCACGGATTTGAGGAACATCTCGTTCCACGGCATCGGAATCCCGGACGGCCCCGAACGCGAACCGGACGAGCACCGCTACTGGGTGACGGAGTCGACCTTCCTGCGCGTCCTGGACTTCTGCGCCGAACAACCCAACGTCCGCCTGAGCTTCGACGACGGCAACGCCTCCGACGCGGCCATCGCCCTGCCGGCCCTGCGGGAGCGCGGCCTGCGAGCCGACTTCTTCCCGATCGCCGATCGCCTGGGCACCCCCGGCAACCTCGAACCCGGAGCCCTGCGAGACCTCACCGCCGCCGGCATGACCGTCGGCACCCACGGCGCGGCCCACCGCCCCTGGACCACAGCCCTGGCCACGGACCACATCAAGGAACTCGAGGAAGCCCGAGGCCGCATCGCCGAACACAGCGGCCGCCCGGTCGACACCGCCGCCTGCCCCTTCGGCGCCTACGACCGCAAAGTGCTGCAAGCCCTGCGCAAAGCGGGCTACCGCACGGTGTTCACCAGCGACGCCCGCCCCGCCCGCAGCGGCGCCTGGCTCCAGCCGCGCTACAGCGTCGAGGCCGACGACACGCCGGAGACGGTGCGGGCGCGGATGCTGGCGCCGCGGTCGGCGACGGGGCGGGCGGCGGATCGGGCGGTGCTGATGGTGAAGGCTTGGCGGTGAGCGGGGTTTTGGTCGGGACAGGGTCCGCTGCCGCTGGCACTGTCGGTGCCGCCGCCGGTGCCGGTGCTGCCTGTGCTGCCGGTGCTGCCGTTGCCGCCGAGTCCGCTGCTGATGCCGGCGCGGGTGCTGCCGGTGCTACCGCCGCCATCCGACATACCCGCCCCACCGCGAAAGCGAGCCTCCCCACATGACCACCCGCGTCCTCATCGGCTTCGCCGACGCCTTCGCCGCGATCGAGTCCGCCTGGTCCCTGGCCGACGCCGGCCACGAGGTCTTCGCCTTCGCCCGGCGCGGCAGCTCACCGGCGTTGGCCGCCTCGCGCCGGGTACGCGTCGTGCCGGTCACGGCGCCCGAGGATGATGCCGCGGCCTGCGTCGCCGACGTCGTCGACGCCGCCCGGCGCCTCGGCGCCTCCGTGCTGCTTCCGCTCGACGATCTGGCCGTCTGGGTCGCCGACCGGACCGATCTGCCGGTGGCCGGGCCCACCGGCAAGGCCGCCGCCTTCGCGCTCGACAAGCGGCTGCAGGTCGAGGCGGCGGCCGACGCCGGGTTCGCGGTTCCGGCGCGTACTGCCGGCGGGCCTTGGGTCGTCAAGGCCGCGATGGCCGCCGTCGAGCGGGACGGCAGGCTGCTGCGTCCCGGCGGCCGGGTCGCCGCCACCGAGGCCGACATCGCGCGCGCCACCGAGGAGCTCGCCGGGCCCGTGCTGGTCCAGCAGTTGCTGACTGGCGTCGGTGAAGGGGTCTTCGGTTTCGCGACCCCGGACGGCATCCGCGCCTGGAGCGGCCACCGCCGAGTCCGCATGACCGATCCGCGCGGCTCGGCCTCCAGCGCGTGCCGCTCGATCGCGGTCGAGGAGGACCTGCGTCCCCGGGCGGAGATGCTGCTGGCCTCGGTCGGCTGGCGCGGCATGTTCATGCTCGAACTCCTGCGCGACACCGCCGGGACCCCGTGGTTCATGGAGGTCAACGGCCGGCCCTGGGGCAGCATGGCGCTGGCCGTGCGCCGCGGCTTCGACTACCCGGTCTGGGCCGTCCGGCAGGCGCTCGAGCCGGAGTTCGTCCCCGAGGCGCCGGATCCCGAGCCCCCGCACGTCGTCTGCCGGCACCTCGGCCGCGAGCTGATCCACCTGGCCGCCGTGCTGCGCGGGCCGATCGCCGACCACCCCGGCCCGTGGCCGAAGCGCGCCGCGACGCTGGCCGCCCTGCGCCCGACCCGCGCTGACCGCTGGTACAACCTGCGCCGCGGCGAGCGCCGCGTCTTCTGGCGCGACACCTGGTCGACCCTGTCCGCCCAAGCCGCCCGCATGAGACGGAGAACTTCGTGACCACGGTCCGCGCGGTAGCGCACATTCACTCCGAGTGGTCCGACGACGCTTCCTGGCCTCTCGACCGCCTGGCCGCCGCCTTCCGCAAGCGCGGTCGCAGCGTCCTGTTGATGTGCGAGCACAGCCGTACCTTCACCGAAGCCAAGTGGGAGGAGTACGTCCAGGCCTGCGCCACAGCCTCGGGAGACGGCGTCCTGGTCGTCCCCGGCCTGGAGTACAACGACGCCGACAACGTCGTCCACATCCCGGTCTGGGGCGACGTCCCGTTCCTGAGCCAGACCCCTGACATCGCCGACGTCCTGGCCCACACCCGCGCGGCGGACGGCGTCGCCGTCTTCGCGCACCCCTGGCGCCGCAACGCCTGGAGGCGCTTCGACCCGGCCTGGGCCAAGGACCTGACCGCCGTGGAGATCTGGAACCGCAAGTACGACGGCTGGGCCCCGAACCGCCAGGCCCGCGCCTACGCCGAACGCCTGGGCCTGCCGCCGTTCGTGGCCCTGGACTTCCACGGCGCCCGGCAGTTCTTCCCGCTCGCGATGGAGCTGACGCTCACCGGACCGCCGTCCCGCACGACCGTCGAGGACGCCCTGCGCGACGGCCGGTTCGAGCCGCTGGCGTTCAGCCGCTCGGCGCTGCGGCTGACGTCAGGAGTCGGCGGCCTGGCGCTGGCAGCGGCCGAAGCCGCGCGCGCCGTCGCGGCCCGCACGGTTCGAGCCGCACTGAATAGAAGAAAGTAAAGGAAGTAACTGTCAGGGGCCCGGCTTGGCCCGCAGCCGAGCCGGGCTCACCAACGCACGCACCGCCGCCTTGCTACTGGCTCGCCCCAGCAACGCCCGCGACGCCTCCCGCAACAGCAGCGCGCCCCAGAAAGCCGCGACCGCCGGAGCGCTATGCGTACGCCGGTAAAGCCGCACCCGGTTCACCGTCAGCAACGTCCACAGCTTCGGCGAGACCGTCGCCTCGCCCTCCAGATGCACCGCGACCGCGTCCGGCGCCAACCGGGTCGCCAATCCATGGGTCCGCGCCCGCAACGCGTATTCCGTCTCCTCCGAGTAGAGGAAGAAGGACTCGTCCCAAGGCCCGCACGCCTCGACGCACTCCCGCGACAACGCCATCAACGATCCGGCGACCCAGTCCGCACGGGTCGGGCCCTTGTACGCCTCCGGATCCGCGACCTGCTCACCGAGCGCGGCGAAGCGTCCCGACCGGTGCGCGCCGAGCACCATCTCGCCCAGCAGGCGCAACGGATTCGGCTCACGTCGCAAGGTTCTGATCATGCGCCCGGTGCCGTCGTACAACAGCGGCGCCGTGATCCCGGTGCCCGGCAGATCCAGCCCGCGCACCAAAGCCTCGCCGCACCCCGGCCGCATCCGGATGTCCGGATTGCAGACCAGGACGGCGTCGGTCTCCTTGCCCAGCGGGCCGACCGCTTCCAGCGCCGCGTTGATCGCGGCGGCGTAGCCGGCGTTGCGTCCGGTCTGGACCAGCAGCGCGTCCGGGGCCTTCGTCCGCACCAGATCGGCCGTCCCGTCGGCGGAGTCGTTGTCGGCGACCACCAGCCGCCAGCGCAGCCCGGCCATGCCGGACTCCAGCGAGTCCAGCAGCCCGGGCATGACATCGGCGCTGTTCCACGTGACCACGACCAGCACGGCCCCGGGCAGTTCCGCGGCGGACGACCGCTCCTCAGCAGACGACCGTTCCTCAGCGGACGACGGCATCGAGCACCTCCGTCAGCTCCGCCACCCACCGGGCCATCCCGAACTCCGTCTCGGCCAGCCGCCGCGCCTCGCGGCCCATCGCTTCCGTCCGTTCCTGGTCGGCGACCAGCTCCAGGATCCGCGCCCGCAGCGCCGCCGCGTCATGGGCCGGCACGAACGCGCCGTTGACGCCCTCCGCCAGCGCGTCACGCTGGCCGTCGACCCGCGTGCACACCACCGCGCGCCCCATCGCGAAGGCCTCGATCATGCAGCTGATCCCGTGGTCGGTGTCGCTGGGGTGCAGCGGGAGCACGACGAAGCGCGAGCGCGCGTACAGGTCGCGCAGCTCGACCGGCGACAGCGGACCGAAGGTGACGCCCTCCGGCAGCGCGACGCGCTCGCCGCGGTCGCCGAGTTCGGCCCGCCAGCGGTCGTCCATGCCCGCTACCAGCGAGCCGGCGATGTGGCAGCGCACGCCGCTGCCGTCGAGCGCGGCGATCAGGGTGGCGAAGTCGCGGTTCTCGCGGCCGGCGGAGCAGATCAGCGGTGTGTCCGGTTCATCGGCTGTCCCGGGCTTGGCCAGATCCGGATCGAAGAACTCGGTGTCCACGACCCACTTCGGCGACACGATCCGCTCCGCGGGCACGCCCAGGCGCTTGACCGCGAACTCGGCCTGCGCCGTCGGCGGCAGGACCAGGGTCGTGATCCCCGGCCAGGCATACCGCAGCAGCTTCGCCTTGGCGCCGGAGGAGATCCAGCTGTAGAGCGTGACGAGCTTGGCGCGCCCGCGGCGGCCGGTGAAGCGCAGCGCCAGGGCCAGTGGCAGGCTCGACGCCTCGGCGCCCCAGGCGAAGATCGCGTCGTACTTCTTGCGCACGCGGAAGGCTTCGGCGGCGAACGCCAGCGGGAGCGGCAGCCTGCCGTATATCCGCCTGCGCAATCTCGACGGACCGGTCAGGAAGCGCTGGTCGAGGACCGTCAGGTCATAGGGCAGGTCGTAAAGCCAGACCTTCGAGCGGGTCCCGCCCTTCGCCTGTTCGGCGACCTCCTCCAGGTAGGGCGGAAACCAGCCCGCCGACACCATGACCAGGATCCGGGGTTGCTCCAGGGCGTCCGTCACCGGGCCATGCTCGCAAAGCCGGGAACAACCCCACAAGAGCGTTAGAACCCTGACAGGACCCGCGCGGATTCCGATGCGATACTGGGCAATCGTGGTGTCAGTGGTCATCCCCGCGCACAACGAGGCGAGCGTGGTCGGACGTCTGCTCGGCGGACTTCTGGCCGACGCGGCGCCGGGCGAGTTCGAGGTCTGGGTCGTCGCCAACGGCTGCACGGACGACACGGCGGAGGTCGCCGGCGCGTTCGCGGACGTCAAGGTGCTGATCTCCCCGCAGGCGGACAAGCACGCCGCCATGCGGCTCGCCGACGAGCACGCCGAGGGCTTCCCGCGGCTGTACGTGGACGCCGACGTGGAGCTCGGATCGCAGGACGTGCGCGCCCTCGCGGCGGCGTTCGACGATCCGGGCGTCCTGGCCGCCGGCCCGTCGCGGGCGATGCCCGCCGAGCGGCGGCCGTGGACCGTGCGGTGGTTCTACGACGTGTGGGACGAACTCCCGGTGGTGCGCGACGGGCTGTTCGGGCGCGGCGTGGTCGGGATCTCGCGCGAGGGCTGGGAACGGCTGCGCGCGCTGCCGCCGCTGCTCGGCGATGACCTGGCGGCCTCGCTGCTCTTCGAGCCGGCGCGGCGCCGGGTGGTGGCGGAGGCCTCCGTGGTGGTGCACCCGCCGCGGACGCTCGGGGCGCTGCTCAAGATCCGCACCCGCGCCCTGGTCTCGACGCTCCAGGCCGCCGACGACCCGTCGCTGACCACGGCTTCGGGATCGGCGCGGACGTCGCTGTCCGACCTGCGGGCGATCGCCGCCGCCTCGCCGGTGCGCGCCACGCCGAAGGTCGCCTGGTTCCTCGTGCTCACAGTCGCCACCAAGCTACGCGCCCGGCGCGCGGTCCGTACGAAGGACTACCGAACCTGGCACCGGGACGACACCAGCCGCTGACCAAGATCAGAGTGTCAGTGTTCTGGTTCATGGGTAGCCTCGCCCACAGGGGGTGGGGAAGCCATGACGGAACGTACCCGAACGCCGCACGCTGTCCTGGTGCTGTTGAATCTGCCGGTGCCCGACGACCAGCGCGCCTGGTCTCAGGCCCTTGCGCTGCGCGACGACGGCGCACGGGTCACGGTGGTGTGCCCGGCGATCCGAGGACGCCTGGCCGGACGCGAGCGGATCGACGGCATCGACGTGATCCGGTTCCGCTCCTTCGAGGGCCAGGGCGCGCTCGCCACCGCGGCCGAGGGCATGTGGACCGCGGCCGCCGCGGCCGAGGCGGCCCGGGGCGCGCTGCGCTCCTCGCGCGCCACGACCCCGCGCGTGCTGCAGATCGGCAACCCTCCCGACCTGCTGTTCCCGCTCGCGTGGTGGGCCCGCCGGCGCGGCATCCGGACGGTGTACGACCAGCGGGACGTGGTCCCGGTGCTGGCCGAGTCGCGCGCCGGATTCAGCAGGCTGACGCCGCTCTTCCTGGCGGCCGAGCAGCGCATGATCACGACCGCGGACGTGGTGATAACCCCTAGCGAGGAGCAGCGGGCGCGGATCCTGAGCCGGTACGGGCGCGACGCGCTGATCATCCGGACGGCGGAGGTGCCGCCGGCAGCCGCCGAGACCGACTCAACAGCTGGCTCGGCGTCCAGTTCCGGCCCCAGCCCCGGCCTCGACCCCGACCTCACCATCGGCTACCTCGGCGTGGTCGGCGAACAGGACGGCCTCACGGACCTCCTCGACGCCGTCGCCCTCCTGCGCGCCGACGGCGCCGCCGGCTTCCACGTCGCGGTCGCCGGCGACGGCCCCGCGCTGCCCGCCGCGCGGGCCGCCGCGACACGCCTGGGCCTGGACGACCTCGTGACCTTCCACGGCTGGCTGGGCCCCGGCGCCGTCGACACCTTCCTCGGCCGCATCGACGCGATGGCCGTGCCCGACCCGGACAACCCCTTCAACCACTTCTGCGCGATGAACAAGGTCACCCACGCGATGGCCCGCGGCATCCCCGTCGTGCTGCGCCCGCTGCGCGAGAACGTCCGCCTCACCGCGGGCCACGCCTACGAGGCCGCCGACATGACCATCCGCGCCTTCGCCGACGCCCTGGCCGCGTTCCTGAAGGACACCCCGGCCGCGCGTGCCGAGATCGCCGCCGAGGCCCGCGCCACGTTCGAGGCCCACCATTCGTGGCCTCATCATGCGCCCCGCTACGTCGCCGCCGTGTCCCCGACGCGCCACTGAGCACCGAGCAACCCTGACGCCCTCATCCGAGCGTCAGGGCCCTCACTCGTTCAATCCCATCCCCCGCACGAACCCGCCGCGGGCCCGCCGTCCCCCGCCGAAGATCGCGTCCCAGTCGAACTCGTCCGGGATCTCGGGCAGCGACACCACCACCGCGCCGCCGTTCTGCTCGACGGCGTCACGCCAGGCGAGGACGCCCTGCACGCCTTCCGGGCCGCCCAGCGTCGGTATCAGGCACCCGCCGTCCGGCCCGTCGAGCACGCACACCGAGTACCCCGCCATGAGCTTCCAGCTGTCGCAGGTCGGCAGCAGCCCTTCCAGCGACGCCAACGCGGGGAACTCAGCGTGCATCGGCGCCTCCCCCAACACCAGCAAAGGCATCGGCCCCAGCACGAACCGCGCGTTCTCCCGCGGCAGCAGCATCGCAGTCATCGCGCCACCGTACCGGGGGCCTGATTATCTTTCACCCGTCGCGGACTCACCCCAGCGCCGACACCCCGGCCCACGCCTTGTGCGTCGCGACCGCCTCCGGCTTGCCGAACCCGCCGCCGGCGACCCCCGGCAGCAGCACCAGGTTGCCGTGCTTGTTCACGGCCCAGATGTCCGGCAGCCCGTCGCCGTTGGCGTCGCCCTTGGTGATCAGCAGCGGATACCGCGCGGCGCTCAGCCCGTGGCCGATCAGCACCCGCGTCGTCCCGTCCCCGAACGTGCCGTCGGCCGCCCCCGGGTAGCGCCAGACCTGGCCGGTCGCATCGTCCCGCGCGATCAGGTCGTGCAGCCCGTTCGCGGCGGGCACGACGCCGATGACGGTCCGGCCGCTCCAGCCGGCCCCGGCCGTGGCCACCGGCGCGTTGTAGCGGTCCATCACCACCGACGAGTACAGGAACAGCTGGTCGCCGACCTTGCCGACCAGGTCCGCCCGGCGGTGCCCGGTGAGGTCGCCCGGCGAGAACAGTTGCGTGAACGCCGGCCACGCCGTCGTCCCCGACGGCGGCGGGACCAGCACCTCCTGCGAGGGCGAGAACCCGCCGAGGCCGTCGCCGAACGCGTTGTACAGGTTGCCATTCTGGAAGACGAACAGGTCCTGGAACTGGCCGCGCCGCTCGTCGCCGCCGCCGGCGATGAGCGCCCCGGTGAGGTTCGTCCCCGGCAGCGTGCCGACCGCCGGCGCCACCGAGCCGTCGCCGGTCCCGGCCGAGAACCGCAGGCCGCCGTCCGCGCCGATGGACAGCAGGTCGGTGCGGCCGTCGCCGTCGTAGTCGGAGTAGCCGTCGACCTGCGCGGTGCCGGTGAGCGAGAAGGTATAGGTCGTCGGCTGCGACACGTCTCCGGCGGCGTCCACGGCCTCGACGGTGAGCGTGTTGGTGCCGAACTGCGCCGAGCGCAGCGCCGGCGTGGTCGCGGTCCCGTCGGCGCCGGCCGCGACGTGCGCGTTGCTGCCGGGCGGCGTGGACAGCGTGCCGTTGAGGACGTAGTCGAACTCGACCACGCCGCTGGCGGCCGGCACCGAGAAGGTGAACGTCCCCGGCGTCCGGATCACCGGTCCCGGCTGCCCCACCGGCGGAAAGACCGCCGAGGTGACGGTCGGCTGCGGGACCGTGCCGGCGGTGGCCGGACCCGAGGCGAAGACCCCGGCTCCGGCGGCCGCGACGCCGGCCGCGAGCAGTATCAGGGCACGACGAGTCAATGGTTGGACCATGATGGAACCCCCCTGAAGCAAAACCCCGTACTCCCCGGAACCAGGGGAGCGCAGCCATGGTACGTCGCGCTGACCTGGTGGGCTACCTCAACTGCCCCGCCGCCCCCACGCGCCCCACGACTTCCATGAGCGCCGCTCCCAACGGCGCCTCGATCCGCGTCGAGGCGTACCGGTCGCCGCGGGTGACGCCCTGGTTGACGATCACGACCGGCTTGCCCGCCTCGGCCGCCCGCCGCACGAAGCGCAGCCCCGACATCACCGTCAACGACGAGCCGAGCACCAGCAGCGCCTCGGCCCGGTCCACCAACTCGTTGCACCGCTCGACGCGCGTCTTGGGCACGTTCTCACCGAAGAACACGACATCCGGCTTCAGCACCCCCTGGCCGCAGGACTCGCAGTCCACCGGCCGGAACCGCAGCACCGCGTCCTCGGCCAGGTCCACGTCGCCGTCGGGGTTGATCCGCGCCGCGACCCCGTCGAAGACCGGGTTGGCCTCGTTCAGCCGGCGCTCCAGTTCCGTCCGCCCGCTAAGCGTCCCGCAGGTCAGGCAGATCACCCGGTCCAGGCTCCCGTGCAGGTCGACGACCTCCGGCAGGGTCCCGGCGGCCTGGTGCAGCCCGTCCACGTTCTGCGTGATCACCCCGGCCACGTGCCCGGAGGCCCGCAGCGCCGCGACCGCCCGGTGCCCGGTGTTCGGCTGCGCGCCGGCCATGGCCCGCCAGCCGAGGTGGCTGCGCGCCCAGTACCGCTGGCGGGCCTGCGCGCTGCCCGCGAAGTCTTCGTAGGTCATCGGCGTGTGTTTGCGCAGCGCTCCGGATTTGCCGCGGTAGTCGGGGATCCCGGACTCCGTGGACAGCCCCGCGCCGCTCAGCACGACCACCCCGCGTCCGGCCACCAGGTCCACCATGGCGTCCAGGCTCGTCGTGCGCGGAAAGTGCTCGCCGGTCGGCTCCCATGTCAACGTCGGTCGCGTACGCACTCCACCAGCGTAAGCGCCGCCCCCGACGGCGCGACACGCCGCGATGAGCGGGGACCCGCCCACCTGCCCATTCTGTGGATGACCCGGGACTACGGTATGTGCGCGTAACGGACATATTGCCCGCCAGAAGGGACGTCCTCGTGAGCCAGCCCTCGCCTGCGCAGCTGCCGTCGATCCTGCCGGGGCCCCGGCCCGACGGGGCGGACGAGGCGGCGACACCGGAGCAGCGGTACCGCGCCGCCAACGAAGCGGCACTGAAGATCACCCGTCGTGCCGGGATCTGCCTGTGCATGATCGTGAAGAACGAGTCGGCGGTCATCGAGCGCTGCCTGGCCTCGGTCCGCGGCCTGGTGGACTACTGGGTCGTCTCCGACACCGGCTCGACCGACGGCACCCAGGACCTGATCCGCGCGGCGATGGCCGGCATCCCCGGGGAGCTGCACGAGGACCCGTGGCAGAACTTCGGCCACAACCGCTCGCTGAACCTGGAGCACGCCCGCGGTAAGTCCGATTATCTGCTTCTCATCGACGCCGACATGGTCCTGCGCCAGAGCGGCGACCTGCCGGCGCTGACCGCGGACTCGTACATGATCCGGCACAGCGGCGACGTGGAGTACCGCAACAAGCGGCTGATCCGCGCCGACCTGCCGTGGCGCTACGTCGGCTCCACCCACGAATACCTCACCACCGACGGCCCCGACCGCCAGCTCCACCTCGACGAGCTGATGGTCGACCACTTCGCGGACCGCGGCTCGCGCGCCGACAAGTTCGAGCGCGACGCGCGCCTGCTGTCCGCGGACCTGGAACGGGACCCGGACAACGCGCGCACGGTGTTCTACCTGGCCCAGACACGGCGCGATCTCGGCGAGCACGACGCGGCCGCCGCCTTGTACCGGCGGCGGGCGCGGATGGGCGGCTGGGTCGAGGAGGTCTACTTCTCGCTGCTGCAGATCGGCGAGCTGGCCGCGGAGGCCGGCGACTGGCCGACGGCGATGACCACCCTGGTCGAGGCCTGGGAGTACCGGCCACAGCGGCTGGAGGCGCTGTACGAGCTCACCTCGCGGCTCAGGCTGCGCGGGCAGTATCAGGCGGCTTACGCGTTCGCCAACGCCGGCGTCGGCGAGCCGCAGCCGGACGACGTCCTGTTCGTCCGTCCGTGGGTCTACCGGTGGGGCTTGCTGTTCGAGCTCTCCATCAGCGCGTACTGGGTCGACGACTTCGTCGCCTCGGTGCGCGCCTGCGACATGCTCCTCGCGATGCCAGACCTGCCCGATCTGCATCGGCGGCAGACCGCCTCCAATCGCGAACTGTCCTTGCAGCGGCTCGCCGAGTCCCGTCGTTCATATGAGAAATGAGGATTCCCGGATCTGCGGGCGTGGCGTTCCGATAATTCTCTGTTACGTCCCGTGAGCGTGGCCCGACCTCGGCATATCGGCCGAGCGAGTGAGAAACCAGCGATGCCGTTTCGACCGATTCCGGTATCGGGAAATGAGACGTCTGAGAACAGTCGTCAATTCTCACGTCCGGTCCGGACGTGCCCACAGCTCCACTTCCGAAAGGGTTCCTCCAGCATGTCGCAAGACTCTCAGAGGTCGGTGGGGACGCTCCAGAAATGCGTCATGGTCACCACCGGCCTGACGGTGCTCGCCGGCGCCACACTGACCGTCGTCGGCGTCCGGCACGGCACGGCGCACAACAACACGGTCCGCACCGAGGCCGCCCCGATCAGCGTCGCCGCGTTCTCGGCGCCGCCGGCGGCGCACGTGGCGGAGCGGACGGCGCTCGGCGCCGCCGTGCACCCGCCGCTGCACCAGGCCGCGATCCACCAGACCTCGATCCACCAGGCCGCGGTTCACCAGAGCGCGATCCACCACGCCGCAGTTCACCAGAGCGCGATCCACCACGCCGCAGTTCACCAGAGCCCGATCCACCACGCCGCAGTTCACCAGAGCCCGATCCACCACGCCGCAGTTCACCAGAGCCCGATCCACCACGCCGCAGTTCACCACGCGTTCACGCCGACGGCCGACGGGATGCCGCTGCCCCCGCCGCAGCCGCACGAGTTCGTACCGTGGCGGGACCGCGAGGAGCACTTCCACCACGGCATGATGCACAAGCCGTGCCACCACAGACCGCACGAGAAGTGCGAGTGCGTCGGGAAGCCGGGGCCGAAGGGCGAGCGGGGACCGAAGGGCGACTGGGGGTCGGTGGGGCCCACCGGTCCGACGGGGGCTACCGGTCCGACGGGCGCTACCGGTCCGGCCGGTCCGGCCGGTCCGGCCGGCGGTCCGACCGGCCCCACGGGCGCGACTGGCGCTACTGGCGCGACCGGTGCCACCGGCGCGACCGGCGCGACCGGGGCCACCGGCGCCACCGGCGCGACCGGCGCGACCGGGGCGACCGGGGCCACTGGTGCGACCGGCGCGACCGGGGCCACTGGTGCGACCGGAGCCACGGGCGCGACTGGTGCCACGGGCGCCACCGGCGCGACTGGTGCCACCGGACCCACCGGCCCCGTCGGCCCGGACATCGACCTCGCCTTCCAGAGCGACGAGTTCGCCGAGCAGACCACCCTCAGCAACAACGTCCTGAACTACCGCCTGGTCGACAACGGCACCCGCGGCGCGGCGCAGCCCTTGTCCACCCTCGCCAACTACCCGGGCACCTCTATCGACAACGTCGTCGACGCCTCAACGGCCGTCCGGAACGACCACCTCTACGTCGACGTCGTCACCGCCGGCGGCAACGCGGCCGAACTCGTCTGCATGCTCGCCGGAACCAACGGCCTCGACGAGGGCGCCACCCCAGCCGTCGCCTGCAACTCGGGCACGGTCGAAACCCCGATCTACTGGGTCACCATCCCGTTCTCGTAAACCGCCTCACCCCGCTCGGCCCCGTCGCATCCGCGGCGGGGCCGTTCTTCGTCTCGCCTCACGCCTCCACAGGATCGCTGCGCTGTCCGGCCATCGCATCAGAGCCGTCCCCAGCTCCCGACCCGACCGCCTACTGGACACCGGGCAGCGTCAGCGACAAAACCGCTGCTACCGCCGAGAACCCCACCGACCGGCCGGCTTCGCGAAGCTGACCATGGAGTCGGTCGCCGCCCGCGCCAAGACCGGCGTCGCGGTCCTGTACCGCCGCTGGCCCAACAAAGACGACATGGTCCTGGCCGCCATCCGCCACTACGGCACGACGCATCCCGTCGAGGCCCCCGACACCGGAAGCCTGCGCGGCGACATGATCGCCTTCTTCACCGGCTTCGGCGTGGCCCGGGTGGGCTTCACCGCGATCGTCAGCGCCACGTTCGCCGGCCTGCTGGACACCACCGGCATGACGCCCGCCGAGGTGCGCGAGAAGGTGCTGACGGACGGCTCGCGCTGGTCCAGAACGATCTACGGCCGGGCCCACGACCGGGGTGAGATCGACCTGACCGCGATTCCGACGGCGGTCCTGCGATGCCCTTAGACCTCCATGCGTCACGAGATTCTGATGACGCACAAACCGATCCCGCCAGAGCGCATCCTGGAGATCGTGGACGACCTGTTCATGCCGCTGATCAATCTCCACCGCCCGACTCAGGCTCCTACGACTACGATCGGTACGACACACCAAGTCGGGTGAAAGCGGGCCGAACGAGTGCGCATTCTGATCATCGGGGGCGGCATCGCCGGATCGGCCGCCGCGCTGGCCCTGCACCAGGCGGGATTCGAACCCGCCGTCCACGAAGCGCACCCCGACTCCGGCGAGGACCTCGGCGCCTTCCTCACGTTGGCCGGCAACGGAATGCGCGCGTTGGGCCAACTCGGCGCCGCCGAACTGGTCGCCGCACGCGGCTTCCCGCTGACCGCGCTGCGCCTGATCGACGCCGCCGGCGCCGAACTCGCCGCCTCTCCCCTCGGCGACGTCGAAGACCCGCTGACCCGCTACCAGTGCCTGCGCCGCGCAGACCTCGCCGCAGCCGTCCAGCAGGAAGTTCGGCGCCGCGGCATCCCGCTCACCCACGGCTCCCGACTCAGTTCCCTGACTGAAGAATCCGCCGGTATCACCGCGAGCTTCACCGACGGCCGGACCGCGACCGCCGACCTCCTCATCGGCGCCGACGGCCTGAACTCACGAGTACGGGCCCTGATCAGCCCGGCCGAACCGCGCTACGCGGGCCAGAAAGTCTTCTACGGCTACACGACCGAGGCCGCACCGCCCGACCACCGCGCCACCATCACCATGATCCGAGGCAGCGCAACGGCTTTCGGCTACACGTGCTCCCCTACTGACGAGACCTTCTGGTTCGCACGCGTCACCAGCCCCCGCGCCACGCCCGGCGAGATCGCGACCACGACACCGGCCGCATGGCGCGACCACCTCGTCCCCCTGCTCCGCCCCGACACCACACCCGCCGCGGACATCGTCGCCGCCACCGGCGACCAGCTCATGGTGACCAACGCCGTCGACCTGCCCCTGGGCCTGCGCTGGCACACGCCCCGCGCGGTGCTCATCGGCGACGCCGCCCACGCCGCCTCGCCGGCCACCGGCCAGGGCGCCTCCATGGCGCTGGAGGACGCGGTGATCCTGGCCAAGGCTCTGCGCGACGCCCCGACCACGGCCGAAGCACTCGCCGACTACGACCGGCTCCGCCGCCCCCGTGTCGAGAACAACATCGCGTCCAGCGCCGCCCTGAGCGCCGGACGCCCGCCGGCGACGCCGAAGACGCCGCCGCTCACCGACGAAGAGCTGATGCGGCAGTTGTCCTGGACGACTCCGCTACCCGGGTCTCGGCCTGATCAGTGACACGCAACCCTGATCAGTGACACGCGACCCCGGTGATCTTCATCGTGGTGAGGTCGACGGTATAGGTCGCCGTACCGATCGTAGGAGCGTCCGACCGATTCCCGTCAGTCGGAGCACCCAGGACGCTGATTTCGACCGACTCGTTGTTCCCGTTCACAGTGCCGATGCCCTTCGCCGACACACCGAACGGATCCTTGTCGGCGCAGAGCAGCGGGACCTTCCCCGTCGTGGTCAGGTCAGTCTGGAACGCATCGGCCGACGCGAAGTACGGCGCCACCTCCGACGTGGGCTTCGCACCGGAGCTGACGAGCGAACGTTCCCGGGCATAGGCCTGAAGCGCATACATCACCAGGGCGTCGGCGGGGTCGCCGCCATAGGTGTGCGAATCCTTGCCGGCGGCAGCGATGTCCGAGGCCGGGATCGATGGCAGCCCCTCGCAGATGACGCGCTGAACGTCTCCGGTGGAGGGATCCACGAAGAGGTCCGCAGGGTTCGAATACGTGACCTGATCGTAGGAGTAGCGCCAGGCGGCACCGGCGGACGTGGTCACCGGAGCGTAGAAGACCCAACTGCCCGGCAGGTACTGCGCGCAGACATTCCATTCGCCATCAAATTCAGGCGCGGCTGCATCTTGAGAGGTGGGCGCGTAGGCGTGGCTGGACCTGATCTCCTTGCTCGGTATCTGGTCCATGCCATAGGTGCTCACGATGAACGACAGGCCCGCATAGCCGGGCATCGCCGACGCCACGCACTTGATCGACTCGATCTTGCCGCTCGCATCCACGTCGACCGAGGCCGCCTTGGGCGCGAGCTTGCCCTTGTCGAAGAGGTCCACCCGCACCGTCGCCCCGGACCCCGATTCCGCAGCGACAGGCGTCTCGACCACGGCGAGCGTGGACGCCTTCGCGCCACAGGTGGCGCCGGCCGTCGGTTTGCCCGCGGAACTCCAATAGGTGTGGAACTGCGAGGCGCTGGCGAAGAGTGTCGGCGTCGCAGCCGCGTCACTGGCCATATGGCCGTTGGGATCGAGCGCGTGCTGAACGATGCCGTAGAACGTCCCGACTCCCGCGCCGGCGATCGGCGCCGCCAGGCCCGCCTGGCCCGCAAGGATCTGCGGGGCAGTCGGGGGTGCGGAGGGCTGCGTGCTGGGAGTCGTCGCGGCGGCCGCGGGCGCTTCCGAGCTCTGGCCGCCGGCGGCCGGCGTCGCAGACTTCTTGCTCAGCACGCCTGACTCGACGACGCCGAAGCCCCCGCCGGCGAGCACCACGACGACGGTGGCGACGACGAGCGGGACCCGCGACCGGCGCCTGCCGACTCGCGCCTCACCTCGCCACTCGTCCCGGTTCTGGCCCCGGTCCTGGCCCCGGCCCTGGCCCTCGTACGGCGCCCGACCGCGGTACTCGTGCCCGCCGTCATATTCATCGCGCCCGCCATACTCGTCATACGAATCGCGCCGCTCACCGAGCTCACCGCGTTCCCGCACTCCCGACCCTCCCGATCACTCGACCCATCCCTCGGCCCATCACTCGACAGCCCCAGCCCCCACCGCTATGACGTCCGACACAGAGCGGCGTTCCCACCCGTGACCGAATCGTGACTGCCGCACCGACGCCCGGGCCAGGCGGAGATCGGGGCCGGTACAGTTGCTCGGGTTGCGCTCCAGCAGCCCCGGCCGTCCGCCCCACCGGCTTCCAGGCCCGATCCCCGAAGAGAGCCGGAAGGCGATGACCGCAGGTATAGACCCCGAACGCATGCGCCTGGTCCTGGCGACGCTGGCCGAGCTCAGCGACCTTCCGCTGGACCACCCGCAGGCCGTCGAGCTGCGCAGGGCGACCTCCGACGTCTACCGGGAGGTCAAGCGCCGCCGCCGTCAGGAGAGCCGGACGGCGAAGACCACCAACGACCGCGCCGTCACGGAGCGCACCGCGACGGGCGCCGCGAGCCGGATCGACGACGAGACCCAGGGCCTGCAGCTCGCCAGCGGAACCACCGGCGCCATCGCCGGGATCCTCGAGCGCCCGCGCTCCTGCTACATCTGCAAGACCCGCTACGTCGAGGTCGACGCGTTCTACCACCAGCTGTGCCAGAGCTGCGCGGCCGAGAACCGCTCCCGCCGCGACGCCCGCACCGACCTGACCGGCCGCCGCGCGCTGCTGACCGGCGGCCGCGCGAAGATCGGGATGTACATCGCCCTGCGCCTGCTGCGCGACGGCGCGCACACCACGATCACCACCCGCTTCCCCAACGACGCGATCCGCCGCTTCACCGCGATGCCGGACAGCCACGAGTGGCTGCACCGACTGCACATCGTCGGCCTCGACCTGCGCGACCCGTCCCAGGTCATCGCCCTGGCCGAGGAGACGAGCGCGGCCGGACCGCTGGACATCCTGATCAACAACGCCGCGCAGACGGTCCGCCGCTCCCCCCACGCCTACAAGGAGCTGATCGACGCCGAGGACGCACCACCGCCCCCCGGCGAACTCCCCGGCGTGACCACCCTCGGACGCTTCGACCTGAGCCGCCAACCGATGCTGCCCGCCCAGGGCACCCCGCACCGCGCGAAGCTCAGCGCCCAAGCCCTGACCGCCCTCGCCCTGACCTCAGGCTCCGCCACCGCCGCCCTCATCGAAGCGGGCACCGCGATCGACGCCGGCGGCCTGGTCCCGGACCTGGACGAAGCCAACAGCTGGAGCCACAAGATCCAGGAGGTGGACCCGATCGAACTCCTGGAGGTCCAACTCTGCAACGTGACGGCCCCCTTCATCCTGGTCAGCCGCCTCCGCGCAGCCATGGCCGCCTCCCCCGCCCGCCGCAAGTACGTGGTCAACGTCTCCGCGATGGAAGGCCAATTCGCCCGCGGCTACAAAGGCCCCGGCCACCCCCACACCAACATGGCCAAAGCCGCCCTCAACATGCTGACCCGCACCAGCGCCCGCGAAATGCTGGACCAGGACGGCATCCTGATGACGGCAGTGGACACCGGCTGGATCACCGACGAACGCCCCCACCCCGAAAAGACCCGCCTCCACGACGCCGGCTTCCACGCCCCCCTCGACCTGGTCGACGGCGCCGCACGCGTCTACGACCCGGTGGTCCGCGGGGAGGCGGGGGAGGATCTGTTCGGCGTCTTCCTCAAGGATTACCGGCCGCATCCGTGGTGAGGCCGGAACCATCGCACGGTTCTGGACCTCAGGTGCGCGAAGCTACCTGATATCAGGCACGTGACGGGCACGCGGCCCCGAACGGCCCCGTAACGCAAAGAACCCTGGTCCGGGAAAAACCTCCCGACCAGGGTTCTAACTATTCATACCTTCAGTGGAGCCAAGGGGACTCGAACCCCTAACCCCCTGCTTGCAAAGCAGGTGCGCTACCAATTGCGCCATGGCCCCGTTAGAGCGGTCCGCCTCCCGAACCCGGAAGACGGACCGTGCCCCGGCTCTAGCTGCCGAGGAAGCCGGATGAGCGGTTCTCAGGCCGAGGGAACCGGGTCGGTCGCCTCGGTCCAGAGGTCCTGCTCCGACTTGTCGGACTGGACCTGCCGGTAGACCAGCAGACCGCCGATGGCAGCCACAGCGAGCAGAAGCAGTTTCTTCACGTGGCCACCTCCCTTCTGGTAGACGTCTGTGCCCCCGAGCTTAACAGCAGCGGGGCCTATTAGGAGCTGTGAGCAGTACTACGCAAAAATGCGGAGCCGTTCCACTCGTCCCGGGTACGGCTGTCTACGCGCACTGTCCAGAGCCTGTCCAGAGCCCTGTCCAGGCCCCTGGTCGCCCTTGACCGAGCCTGGACGGCTCCGGCAGCGCGCCGCCGCGGACCCCGCACCTCGCCGGTGGCGTCCGGCCCGGTTTCGGGGAGAAAGACCAGGCCAGACCCCGTGCCCGCGCGCGGCGCGCAGCGGTTCGTCCCGGACCCACACAGACCGGGACGAACTGGCGCACGCCGCGCACGGACGGGTTAGCGGTGCCTCAGGGGCGGGCGTAGGACACCAGCGGCATGGTGCTGACCGCGGCGATCTCGACGTTCGTGCCCGGGTGCGGCGCGTGGATGACCAGGCCGTTGCCTATGTACAGGCCGACGTGGTCCACGTAGCTGCTGTTCCCGTAGAAGAACACCAGGTCGCCCGGCTGGGCCGAGGACGCCGGGACGGCCGGCAGCCCCTGCATCTGCGCCGTGGCGGTGCGCGGGATCGATACGCCGGCCGCCTTCCAGGCCGCCTGGGTCAGCCCCGAGCAGTCGTAGCCGCCCGGGCCGGTCGCGCCGAAGATGTACGGCTTGCCGATCTGCGACTGGGCGAAGGCCACCGCCGCGGCGGCGCGGCCGGACACCGACGGGATCGTCACCTTGGTCGAGCCGCTGGAGGAGGAGCCGGACGAGGACGAGCCGGAGGACGACGTCGAGCTCTGCGAAGCCGCCTGGGCGGCCGCCACGGCCGCGGCGCGCTGCCTGGCCTGCTCGGCCTCCAGCGCGGCCCGCTGCTGCGCCTGCAGCGAGTTCAGCAGCGCCTGGGCCTTGGCCACGTCGCCGTCGTACTGCTTCTTGGTCGCCTCGGCGGCCTTGGTCTGCTGGTCCAGCAGCGCCATCTTGGCCGCGGCCTGCCTGGCCTTGGCCGCCAGGTCCGCCTTCTGCTGTGCCAGCAGGGTCAGCGTGTCGGCGTTGTTGGCCTGGACGCGGCCGACGGTGGCCGACATCTCCATCATGGTGGAGGGGTCGGCCTGCATCATCACCTGCAGGGTGGGGTCCATGCCGCCGCTGCGGTACTGCTCAGCGGCCAGTCCGCCGAGGCGGGTGCGGGTCTGGTCCATGGTCGCCTGCTCGGCGGTGATCTGCCGGTTGATGCCGTCGACCTGCTGCTGCAGCTTCGCCTGGGCGTCCTGGGCGGCGTTGTAGGCCTCGTCGGCGGAGGCTTCCTGCTGGTAGAGCTTGTTGAGCTGGTCGTTGACCTGCGCGATGGTGGGCTGCGGGTCGGCGTTGGCGACGCTGGGCACCAGGACCATGGTCCCGGCCGCGGCCGCGCCGAGGGCCAGCTTGGTGTACTTCGGGGCACGCGGACGACGATGTCGGGCGGTGACAGTCATGCGAGCTTCTGGGCTCCATCTCCTCCTTGTCCGCCTACCGGGTTAGCTGACGGATTCGGACTGAAGAAGTAGCCCTACGGTCGCACGCGCACACACGACGGCGAGTGCACGCCGACCGATTCACCCCACTGGCGCCACCCTCGCTTACCGCTCGGGCCGCGCCGACGAACCTGGTTCCCCGGCTCCGCGACGGGCGCGGACTCGGCGGTGCCTCGACGCCCGGTACCTGCTGGCCCGTTGGGAGCGGCGAAGCCCTGTGGACGTTAGTCACCGGCGGCCTGCCTAACAAGCGACAAGTCCATGATTCGTTCAGCGAACGCTTAGATACCGGCCACCCTTCGGGCAGGGTCGGAAACCGGCTGTATACGAAGAAGAAGGCCCAGACGCTCCCGTTTCGGGGGCGACCTGGGCCTCGGACACGGATGTCCGGTTAGTGGAAAAAGCGAATCCTGCGACGTTTGTTGCCCGCCGTTGTGACGTCGGTCTCAAACGCCCGCTCGCCCTTGGCATCACGGAAAGACCGCACGTTGAGCATGGCCGCGTTCACAGGGTGTGCCTTGTCGTCATCTGCCGGACTCTTCACGGATACCGGAGGCATGACGATCTCGACCGGTTCGCCGTTCATGTCCGGCAGGACCGCGCCGACGATGCGCACCTCCTGCGGATCCTTCGGACCGGACTTGGCGCCCGGGCCGTACAACAGGTTGCTGATCTCCAGCCAGGTCTGCTCCACGTGCGAGATGTAGTCCAGGCCGCGCTTGCCCAGCGGCGCGTCGCCCACGGCCTTGGCGTTGAACCGCCCGTAGCCCAGGATCCGGCCGAGCAGGTCCCGCTCCACGCGCATGTCGTTCACCTTGCCCAACGGCAGCGCGTCGAAGGACCGGGTGATCACCCCGTGGGTGTGCAGGATCCGCTTGTTGGTCACTATCAGCAGGTCCTGGTTCCACACCGCGAGGTTCCAGAACATATAGAGGAAGGCGATACCGGCTACCGCCCAGGCTCCGAGCCGCAGCTTGCCGGCGTCCGGCACGGAGAAGATGTCGATGCCCATCGCGGCGACCGCCGCGGCGACCGCGATCAGCACCGGGATGATGATCGCGGCCAGGTGATGTCGTACCGCTATGACCAGTCGCTCGCCCGGCACGAGGTACCGCTTGGCACGGTCCTCGAGCTCGGGCCGGAGCAACATCCGGCCGTACAGCGGTGGTGATGAGTCGGACACGTCGGGATACCGTCTGCCCGATCAGCTTGCGACGAGGTTGTGGAACGTGTCGCCGAGCGTCTTGCCGACGCTGGCCACCCAGTTCAAGGCCCCTTGGACCAGGTTGCCCGCGCCTGACGGGTTCTGGACCACGAAGTAGATCAAGAAGAGCACGATGCCCCACTGCACGGCCGGCTTGAGTTTCACGTCAGATCCCCTTCATCTGGACGGTCGAGGTGCCGCGCGACCGGAAGTCAGCATCATGCGAAGCGTTCCCGGTTCACTCCTACCTAACAGCTTCCCCACTGTGTCAAAGCCTAGCCGGGGCAACGGGTTTTGATGTGGTCCAGCGCCAAGGCTGGCGATAACGACTCAGTGGACTTCTGCGTCAGGAGGCACACAAAGCAAGCATTCCCCGGCTAGGTTGATCGCATGCAGATCGGTGTCTTGACCGAAACCGCCCCATTTGAGCGCCGGGTGGCGCTCACCCCCGACTCCGCGGGACGCCTGATCACGGCAGGTCACAGCGTGTACGTCCAGTCCGGCGCGGGCCAGGGGGCCGCCGAGGACGACGACGCCTACCGCGCCGCGGGCGCCATGATCGCCGGGAGTCCGGAAGAAATCTTGGGGAACATCGATCTCTTAACCGCTGTCGGACAGCTGGACCAGCAGACCGCGGCGAAGCTCAAGCCGGGCACCGCGGTGATCGGACTGTCCTCCCCCAAGGACGGCCGCGGCCCGGCCGGCGTCCTGGTCGGCCGGCACGCCAGCTTCTTCGCCCTGGAACTGCTCCCCCGCATCACCCGCGCGCAGTCGATGGACGCCTTGTCCTCCCAGGCGATGGTGGCCGGCTACCGCGCGGGGCTGATCGCCGCCGAGCGGCTGCCGCGCTTCTTCCCGCTCTTGATGACCGCGGCCGGAACCGTTCCGCCGGCCAGGGTCGTGGTCCTGGGCGCCGGCGTGGCCGGGCTGCAGGCGATCGCCACGGCCAAGCGGCTCGGCGCGGTCGTGGAGGCCTACGACGTGCGCGCCGCGGCGGCCGAGGAGATCCGCTCGCTGGGCGCCAAGTCGATCACGTTGGACGTGGAAAGTCAGACCGCTGCCAGCGGCGGCTACGCCAGCGAGCAGGCCGCCGACGCGGCCGACCGGCAACGTAAAGCCCTGACTCCCTACGTGGCCGCCGCCGACGTGGTGATCACCACCGCGGCGGTCCCGGGACGGCCGGCGCCGCTGCTGGTCACCGCGGCGATGGTGGAGACGATGCGCCCCGGCTCGGTAATCGTCGACCTGGCCGCGGACAACCCGAACGGCGGCAACTGCGAGGTGTCGCGCCCCGGCGAGGACGTCCGGCACCACGGCGTGCTGGTCCACGGCGGCCGCAACGTCCCCAGCCAGCTGGCCGCGCACGCCTCCCGGCTGTACGGCGCGAACATGGCGGCGTTCATCCTGGCCATGTGCCAGGACGGAGTGCTTTTATCAACTCCCGAGGACATCGCCGGCGACGAGATCGCCGCCGCCTGCTGCGTGCTGCTGAAGGGTGAGTTCAGATGAGTTCCACAGCGTGGTTGACGGTCTTCGTGCTGGCCGTCTTCCTCGGCTTCGAGGTCATCTCGAAGGTCTCCTCGATCCTGCACACCCCGCTGATGTCCGGCGCCAACGCGGTGCACGGCGTGATCCTGGTCGGCGCGATCATCGCCACCGGGTCCACGACCGACAACGTGCAGCTGGCGCTCGGGCTGCTGGCGATCGTGATGGCCACGGTCAACATGGTGGGCGGGTTCACCGTCACCGACCGGATGCTGGGGATGTTCGCGAAACCCAAGCGGGCGCCGGGTGATCCGGGAGCGTCCGGTACTTCCGGTAGCGCGGCTGGCCCCTCTGCTTCCACTTCTTCCTCTTCTTCCGGGGAGGCCGGCAAGTGAGCAGCGCCTGGAGGGACACCGCGTACCTCATCGCGGGGATCTGCTTCATCCTCACCCTCAAGGGCCTGTCGGCGCCGCGCACCGCGCGCATGGGGACCCTCATCGGGTCCTGCGGCGCCGCGCTGGCGGTGATCGTCGCCCTGACCACGCCGCACCTGAAGCACCTGGGGCTGATCATCGGCGCGATCGTGGTCGGCGCCGCGATCGGCCTGCCGACCGCCCGGCAGGTGCGGATGACCGCGATGCCGCAGCTGGTCGCGCTGTTCAACGGCGTCGGCGGCGGAGCGGCGGCGCTGGTGGCCGCCGTGGAGTTCCTGCGGCCCGGCAAGGGGATCGAGCACGCGGCCACCGCGGACCTGGCGGCGACCGCGTTCACCATCCTGGTCGGCGCGGTCTCGTTCTCCGGATCGATGATCACGTTCGCCAAGCTGCAGGAGCTGATGACGACCCGCCCGGTGGTGCTGCCGGCCGGGCGCTGGGTGACCATCGGGATCGCGACGGCCTCGGCGCTGTTCGCGGTGCTGCTCGTGCCGTGGCCGAGCACGGCGCTGATGGTGCTGCTGGCGCTGGTGGCGCTGGTCTTCGGCGTGCTGTTCGTACTGCCGGTGGGCGGCGCGGACGTGCCGATCGTCATCTCGCTGCTGAACGCCTTCACCGGTCTGTCGGTCGCGGCGAGCGGCTACGTGCTCAGCAACACCCTGCTGGTGATCGCGGGCACGCTGGTCGGCGCCTCCGGAACGCTGCTGACGCGGATGATGGCCGCGGCCATGGGGCGTCCGCTGACCGGGACGCTGTTCGGGGCGTTCACGGCCACGGCCGGCGCCGCGGCGGCCGGCGGCGACGGGGCGGCCCGGCCGGTCCGGACGTCCTCGCCGGAGGACGTGGCCATCCTGCTCGGGTACGCGCGCAAGGTGGTCATCGTCCCGGGCTACGGACTCGCGGTGGCGCAGGCCCAGCACACCGTGCGGGAGGTGGCGGACCTGCTGACGACGCGCGGGGTGCAGGTGTCGTACGGCATCCACCCGGTCGCCGGCCGGATGCCGGGGCATATGAACGTGTTGCTGGCCGAGGCGAACGTGCCCTACGAGTCGCTGCTGGAGCTGGAGGCGGCGAACTCGGAACTGGCCTCGGCGGACGTGGCGGTGGTGATCGGCGCCAACGACGTGGTGAACCCGGCGGCGCGGCAGCCGACCGGCTCCCCGATCTCGGGGATGCCGATCCTGAACGTGGACCAGGCGCAGCAGGTGGTGTTCTGCAAGCGCTCGATGCGCCCGGGGTTCGCCGGGGTCGAGAACGAGTTGCTGTACGCGCAGAACACGTCCCTGTTGTTCGGGGACGCGAAGGAGAGCATGGCGAAGGTGCTGGCGGCGCTGAAGGCGCAGTGAGGCTTTCGCGAGTTTCGCGGGTTTCGGAAACGCCTGTGGGGCCGGAGAACCGGCCCCACAGGCGTTTTGGCTTTCGTATTCGCCTTCCTACAGGCGTCTTCGCCTTCCTGACTTCCTAGGCCGAGACGGTCCCGTAGAGACGGTCTCCGGCGTCGCCGAGGCCCGGGACGATGTAGCCGTTCTCGTTGAGCCGCTCGTCGATGGCCGCTGTGACGATCGCCACGGGGATGTCGAGGTCGGCCAGCGCCTCCTGCACGGCGGCGACGCCCTCGGGCGCGGCGAGCAGGCAGACAGCGGTCACCGAGGCCGCGCCGCGCTCGGCGAGCAGGCGGATCGCGGCGATGAGCGTGCCGCCGGTGGCCAGCATCGGGTCCAGCAGGTAGCACTGGCGGCCGGCGAGCTCCTCCGGCAGGCGGGTGGCGTAGGTGGAGGCCTGCAGCGTGTCCTCGTTGCGGACCATGCCCAGGAAGCCGACCTCGGCGGTCGGGAGCAGGCGGACCATGCCGTCGAGCATGCCCAGCCCCGCCCGCAGCACCGGCACCACCAGGTGGCGCGGACCGCTGAAGGTGACGCCGTGCGCCTCGGCGACCGGCGTGAGCACCGTGCTCGGCTCCACCTGCGCGTTGCGGGTGGCCTCGTAGGCCAGGAGGGTCACGAGCTCGTCGGCCAGCGCGCGGAAAGTGGGGGTTCGCGTACGCGCGTCCCGCAGCAGAGTCAGCTTGTGAGCGACAAGCGGGTGGTCGACGACATGAATGGACACGGTGGGCATGGGCAAACGGTATCCGACGAGCCGTAACGCTGCACCAGTAAGTACTGGACAAGCACATACGGTGACAAGGTAACCTCTCAAAAAGGTCAAACCGCCGGCTTCCGGACCAGGGACCGGCGCAATGGGAAGGCGGTGACCAGCAAATGCCCGCAGACCAGCCGCAACCGCAACCAGCACCGGCGCGGGAGGCTCGAGACCGCAAACGGCGTCGCGAGGACTTCCTCGCCGACCTGGCCGAAGCCCAGCGCCTGCGCGAGCGCGTCGCCCCACGCCGGGCGCGGATGGCGCGGCTGAGACAGCAGCAGATGCTGAGGACGTTCTTCTACTAGAGCTTCGATCTCTCCCCCGAGCTTCGGGCTTCCCCGGAGCTTCGATCTTTCCCCGAGCTTCGAGCGCCGCCGGTCCCGGAAACGGGACGGCGGCGCCTTTTTGTGAGGTTAATCGCGTATGGCATGGATCACACAGGGCGGTCCGACGACCTCCGAGCACGCGAGCAACGAGACTGGACCCATGACGGAACCCCCGACGCCGCCCCAGACGACGCCCACCCAGCGCCGCTACGAACCCTGGATGCGCCTGGCCCTGGCCGAAGCCGAGGCGGCCCGAGCCACCGGCGACGTCCCCATCGGAGCCGTCATCCTCGACCCGACCGGCAAGGTGCTCGCCCACGGCCGCAACACCCGCGAAGCCGAAGGCGACCCCACCGGCCACGCCGAGATGGTCGCCATCCGAGCAGCAGCCCGAACCCTGCACGACCGAGCGGCCCAGGCAGACCCCACAGACCCCACAGTCCCCACCACCTGGCGCCTCACCGACTGCACCCTCGTCGTCACCCTCGAACCCTGCACCATGTGCGCCGGCGCGATCGTCCTGTCCCGCCTGGCCCGCGTCGTCTTCGGCGCCTGGGACCCCAAGGCGGGCGCGGCGGGCTCGTTGTACGACGTCCTCCGAGACCCCCGCCTCAACCACAACCCCGAAGTCGTCGCCGGCGTCCTGGAACCCGAGTGCCGCACCGCCCTCGACCGCTTCTTCGAACAGCACCGCCGAAACTGAGCGAAGCACCGCCGCTGATCCGGTAAGGTATTCCACGGTGACGTGTCCGAGCGGCCTAAGGAGCACGCCTCGAAAGCGTGTGAGGTGCAAGCCTCCGTGGGTTCAAATCCCACCGTCACCGCTTTGAAAACAGCCCCTGAGCTGCGGAAACGCAGAGCGGGGGCTTTTTCGTTCAATCCGTCTCCAGGGTGGGCGCTTCGTCGGAATGCAACCCGGAACGCAACCAGTTCCGTCTACGCGAGCCTGCTGTCCGGCTGACCTGTGGCTCGCTCACAGCCACACACGCTTTTGAACGTGAGTGGCCCGGTGGGGAGCGCCAGCCCATGCCACAGGTCAGTCCCAGTCGAGCCGTCGCTCATAAGTTAGCTCAGGCGAAGTCCTCGAGCACCTGTCGCACCTTATTGAGGATCTCGAGAGCACGCGATTCACCTCCGTCGCCGACGGCCTGAAGGCGGTCGGCAAGCTCTTCCAATCCGCGCTTCAGGTCCTGGTCCCCGTCCTCTAGTCGATCCACATTTTCCACCGTGACCAGCCGGAAGAATTCCACAAGCAGGGCGGGTAGCCGGATGTCCGGCTTGGTGCCGTACACGCTAGCTGGTACAGCATCACCACAGATGAAGCGGGCTGGATCCTCAATCGACCAGCCCGTAAGAATCGAGTCTGCCGCCAACAGATACGTTCCCTCAGCGACAACAAGGCGGCTACGGGAGGCGCCTCCGACGAATCCGTCGGCCTCGGCGGTGTAGAAACCGAAGAGCTCCGAGCCCGTAGGATCGCACCACCGTTCCACAGCTGGTGCGCGGCCGAAGTTCTTCAGAACCGACAGGCGCAACGTCCCAGTCGCGGCTTCGGCTGCATCCCAAACAGACCGATCGGGTTCGGACTCGCGGTTCACCTCCGGCACAGTCAACCTCAGCGAGAGCAGCATGCCGTCGGCCGTGTCGAACGCCCAGTACTCATCGTCCTCCATCAACCAGTCGAAGCTGCCGACAGAACGTGCGTCGACGGAGCCGGTTCCCGCAGACGGCGACTCCACAACCACCGTCGGGCTGTCGAGCCTCAGCCGCGGACGCGCCGCTGCGGGAGATCCCGGGAGAACCAGGGCATCGACACCCGACGTCAGTCTGATGTGCTGACTGGTCACGGCCATCCGATCTGCTTGGCCGGCGCAATGAAGCCACCTTTGCCGTTGGGAATCTGCCCATTGACAACCATTGAATGAGTGACTGGCATGCCCGGGTCGGTGGCCTTGAGGCCCAGATTGGGATAGGCCTTGACGCCCGAATCCCCTAGGACGCCGGATGGGCCATAACTCGTCACAATATGCCCTTTCGTCGCGCCCCTGCCATCCAAGATGACTATATCGTCGCCCTTGCGGAAGGTCAGTCGTTCGCCAGTCCCGGTAGAGTAGTAGACGGCATCGGGGTTCTTGAGGATTTCCTCTTCGATTTGCGGGTCTATATGGCCGTGCCAGTTGGGCGCCCGCCTGGTCGTGCCGTCCTGCGCTCGCTGTTGAACTTTCTGCGCGACTTTCTTCGCTTGATCGTAGGTGATCAGCCCCAGCGGGTCGGTCCACCCCAGTGGGTTGTCGACATATGCGTACTGGTTCGGAGCCGGCGCCAGGCCCATGGGGTCCGGCGTCACGTAACGGGCGTTCTCGGAGTCGTAGTACCGGAACAGATTATAGTTCCACCCGGTCTCAGGGTCGTGATACTGGCCCGGAAAACGGAGCGGGCAGTCGGCCCCTTCTCCGGACGAATGCTGGCCTTGGCCCCATAGGCCGGCATTCCATCGCCACGCCAGCCCGCCGTCTGAGGCGACCAATTCCATGGGTGTGCCGACGAGATCGGTCACGATCGCATGGAATTCGGCGTCGACGACGGCTTCCGCAATATCGGCCAGGCCAGACCATGTCCGTCGAGTTTGTGCCGCGACGCGAAACGAATCAGGTTCGTAGTCCCACGTAAGTACCTCTGTGCGGCCAGCGGAGTCTGTCTCGGCCTGTTCGGCGAGGTGCGAGCCGTCCCAAGAGAACGTGATGGTGCGAGAAGACGTTCCGTCAGCAGCCATTTGATGCTTGGCAATGCGGCGGCCCAGCGGGTCATACTCGTAACGCCACGTTGTGCCGTCAGGCTCAGTAACGGCTTTGAGTCGGTTCTCGGCATCCCACTCGTAGTGCCACTGCCTGCGCTGCCCGGACAACGTCCTGCGGACGGTCCGGATCAGCCGTCGCTGATCGTCATAATCGTAGGTGGTGCGTCCCGCACGCCGGACAAGCGTTCCATTTGTTTCGCGCTCTCCGCGTGCCTCCGGCGCCGCCGCAGGACCGTCGGAGAACGCCAAGTTGCCCGAGGCGTCATAGGCGTATGTCTCCTGCCATTGGGCCGCCTGCACCGTGGTCACCCGGCGTTGCAGGTCAAGGGCGTAGGAGCGGTCCCCGCGCAGCCGATCGTGGATGGAACTCACAGCGCCGTCCACGAGGTACCGGTATTCACGGTCTTGGACCAGCTGTGGCGCTGCATCGGGATCCAGCGTCAATTGGATGCGCTGCGAACTCAGGCGCCCGCTCGCATCGTAAGCCTGTCGGAGAACAGCGGCAGACGAGAGCTGTCTTTCAACCTCGCGGCCAGCCTCGTCGTAGGCGAACGACAGTGCCGCAACCGTCCCGGACATAACAGAGGGTCGACCGGCCGCGTCGTGCTGCCACTGCGAAACCACGCCGGTCGGGCTTTCCCGTCGCGTACGGCGGCCGCCCGCGTCATAAGTGTTGCGTACCGTCCGGCCATCGACAGTCTCGGTCAACAAACGCCCCACACGGTCCCTGGTGTATTCGAGCGTCGCGGTGGGGCTGACGGCTCGCATCAAGTTCCCGACCCGATCGTAGGAGAACCTGGACTCCTCCACGCCGCAGGAGCGGCGGATCACGTTACCGAAGACGTCGCGGTCAAAGCTGAGCAATGGTCCGCCGGCTACTCGCCTGGTCAGCATTTGCCCCGCCGCATCGTACGTATAGACCACGTCACGGCCGTTGAAGTCGCACTCCCGCCGCAGATTGTTGACGGCATCGTATTCATAGGTCCACGTATCGCCGGCGCTGTTGGTGACTTCGACCAAACGCAACTCGGTGTCGTGGGCATACTCCAGACGGCTGCCGTCAGCCAGAATCTGGGCGGTCATGAGATCGAACGGACCGTACTCGAAACGCTCCGTTGCCCCAGCAGGACCGCGACGGCTGACAAGGTGGCCCCCGGCGTCATACTCCCACTCCTCGCGGGCGCCGCCAGGCAAGACCCGGGCCAGCTCGCGCCCCTCGGTCGTCCACCACAGCTCTGTGCGTTCGCCGAGGGGGCCGTCGATGCGGATCACGCGACCGAACGGATCTCGGACGACCGAAGTGGTGGCTCCCGTGGGATCCGTGATGGTCGTCGCCAGTCCCGCAGCATCGACAGTCAGTCGGGTTGTCTGGCCGACGGCGTCGATGACGGCCTCAAGCCCACCGAATCCGTTGTAGTGGTACACGGTCTCGGCGCCTTCAGGGTCGACCAACTTCACCAGATTGCCATGATCGTCGTACTGGTATTGCCAAACGGCACCATCGGGCCCCGCGACGACAGTACTGCGACCCAACTCGTCACGCTCGAACTCGACAAGTCCGTCGCCCGGCAGGACGATCCGACTCGGCAGGCCCCGTGCGTCGAGATCAAAGCGCGTGGTCCGGCCGATCGGGTCGGAGCTGGCCAGTACTGAGCCGTACAAGTCATGCTGGGCGGTCGCGACACCGCCGGCCGCGTCGACGACGGCCACCAGGTGGCCGTTTTCGTCGTACCGGTAGCTGGTTGCCTGCCCCAGCGAATCGGTGACGACGGTGACCAGATCCTCTTCGCGGTAGCCGAACTTGGTGTCCAGGCGCCCATCGGCACCGACCCCGCGGGTTACTCGGCCCCGCGAGTCGTATTCGTAGGTATAGCGGTAGCCAAGGCGGTCAACCCAAGCGGTGATGCGGCCAGCGTAGTCATACTCATATCGATACGGGACCCCGGAGGAGTCCACGACTCCCGCCAGACACCCGCGCCCGTCGTAGCGATATTCGCTCACAGGCACCCCGGATTCGGTGCCATCGAGCAGGCGTACCCCGGTCACACGCGGGCCTGCATCTGTCACAACTGTGTCGATCGCGAGCCGGTACGCGGGATGCGCGACGACACGCGGCGTACCATGCACATCCCGCTCGACGTGGATGCGGTTGCCGTTGCGGTCGGATATCGCGGTCAAGTCGCGAATCGAGCCGATCTCGCCGTGATAGTGATCGACGTCAAAGTGAAGGCTCTGAGTGCTGATCGGATCAGTGATGCGGATCTCGTCGCTCTCGCGATCCCAGACCAACGGCCAGCGGGCCCCACGCTCGGGCAGCACAGCCTCATTTCCGGTGGGGATGGGGTAGTGAAGCGTCTGGGCATCGTCACCGACGAAGTGAATCCCCGCCTGATTGATCGACAGCCGCTGGTCCAGTGTTGAGGACCAGCCGGGCCCGAACAAACGGCCGTTCGCATATCCGGACGCATAAGAACGGCGCAGTACCACCGGCAGGATCCCGGGCAGGGATATATCCAGGGCCGTCGTGATCATCTGGCCTGAAACGATATCGACCGGGTCGCCGGCCTCGTTCGCGAGCTTGTTGCCGTCAGCGGCACGGGCTTCGGCACCGACGGAGCCCTCTACCTCGGCTTCGGCTTCCTTGCCGAACTTTGAGGACAAGGATTCGAGTGCCTTACCGCCGAACTTCTCGATGGCCTTGCCGCCGAGGAGGGTGAGGCCGAGCATGCCGGCGCCCATGAGGGCGTCGCCCCAGTGGCCCTGCATGGCGTCGCCGAGGACTTCAATGCCGGTGCCGACCATCGCGATGATGTTGTCGGCCTCGGCCAGGGCGGCGGTGACCACGTCGACGCCGGGGATCCAGGAGGTCGCCAGGGCCAGGACGTCCAGGAAGGGGGCGAGGTCGTTGGCGATCTCGGCGATCTTGCCGCCCCACTCGGAGAGGTCCTCGGCGACGTGGTCCCACCAGGACTTGTTGTGGATGCCGTCGCCTTGGGCTTTGTGGAGGGCGCTGGCGCAGGTTTTGGCGGCGGTGATGCGGTCGTTGTCGGCGTCGTTGGCCTGCTTGGTCAGATCGGCCATGCGGGCTTTGGCGTTGTCCAGATTGGTCTGCGCGGTGTCGTGGGCGGTCTGCGCATCGGTGACTGCTTGCGGGTTGGGGTTGGCGGCGTGGTTCTGCTGTGCCGTCTTCAGATCGGTCGCGGCGGTGTTGGCGTTGGTGGTGGCGCGCTGTAGATCGGCGTGGGCGTCCTGAGCCTGACGCAATGCCGCGTCTGCTTTGGTCTGTGCCGCCTGCAGCGCCGGCCAGTATGCCGACAGCGCATCAGAGGCTTCGCTGTAGGACGTGTACAGCTTCTGCAGACGCCCCGGCAGCGGGCCGTACTGATTCTTGAACGCATCAGCCGTCTGACCGACCCACTGCATCGCAGCCGTGTCGGAACCAAACGAATTCAGGCTGCGGTACGCAGCCTCCACATCATGCGCGAAGTCCCCGAACTGCTTCGCCAGCGCCTGCACCGACTCCACCACGCCTGGAGTCGGATCCCCATCCAGACCCAGAATGTCCCAGCCAGACGGACGTGCCATCAGTAGCTCCTCCCCGTGTCCCACGGCCCAAGCACACAGCTATGACAGAGCGCTGCCAAATCGGGGATCGACCCGCGCTGGAGTCTACCCACCCGCTATGTCGCCCGGTAACCGCCACACATACAACGATTACGGACAGTCGCAACCCCTCGTCAGCGCATTGGGCGCCACCGTCCAGTGACCCTCGGGCAAACGGCAGCCCAGGAGGCCGTACTTGCAGAGTGGGCGCGTTCCACGGAGGTGACTTATGACTCGATGGGTTGCATTCCGGGTTGCATTCCGCCGTTCACGGCTGCTTCGCAGGAGCGAACAGTATTTGCAGGGTTTCACCCCGCAGCAGGTCAGCGCAGGTATGCGAAGCATGCGGCACGCCCTCTCGAACCTCGAAAGCGTGTGAGGTGCAAGCCTCCGTGGGTTCAAATCCCACCGCCACCGCTTTTGATACAGCCCCTGAGCTGTGGGAACGCACCTCGGGGGCTGTTCTGTTGAGGGCGTTTGTCTCACGTCTCACGCGATCGGAATGCAACTGGGCTTCGGTCGGATTGCAAGCGGATCTCCCGAACACCAGCACTGGCCTGCACGTACGTTCATCCATTCACACCACCGCCAAGCGTGTGAGTCTCGCAAGGCTCTGGACGTCGCCATGCTCGGCCCGGCTCGGCACCTTCAGCTTCAGAGCGGGCCGCTGGTGGGCACCGAATCAGACCACTCGTCCACCGACGGTGGAGACGACAGACGCCGCAGCGTCCTTCTATGCCTTGCGTAGTGACAGGTGGCAGATACGTCAGCCGCAGGACGGCGGGCACTCGCTTCGCGCCAAAGAGTTACCGAGGCCACGACCTGCTTTGTAGACTCGTTAGCTGTTGTGCGACGCAAGCGGGGGGATACGGGGGAAGATGACGAGTCTCGTCATCAATGTGCTCACGTTGTCCGCGTTCAGCCCCACTGCCTCGCGCGATCTAGCCACGTGGCGGATACGGGGAGGGCTTCAGCAATGGCACGTCCAACTGGTTGGGACATCCTGGGCCTGGATGGCGATCCGACTCCGGGTGTGGTGGAGTCGGTTCAGGCGCTGGCGAAGCAGTTCGGTGACTTCGCCCATGATGTGGAGGCGGCATATCGGTCCCTGAACTCGTTCGGGTCTGACACTGCCGCGATGCAGTGGATCGGCCAGACCGCTGATGCTTTCAAGAACCAGTACGGCCCGTTGCCGGGTCGGTTGCAGAAGCTGTACACGTCCTATAGCGAAGCCTCTGATGCCTTGTCGGCATACTGGCCGGCGCTGCAGGCGGCACAGACCAAAGCGGACACGGCACTGCGCCAAGCCCAAGACGCGCACGCCGA